>NZ_MRUJ01000131.1:0-3874 GCF_002099325.1 Frankia sp. KB5
CTACGATCCCGCCGGCCCGCTGCGCCGGACGATGATCGCCGCAGCGGAGGCCGCCGGGTTCGTCGACGTGGACCTGCTCGCCGAGCCGGTCGCGGCGGCCTGGTCGCCGGTTCGATGCGACCGTCGACGGCCAAGGCGGCCGAGGCACTGCAGGTGCCGTAGTCGATGGCGAGGATCGGCTCGCCCACAGCACCCCCTGTCCACGTTTCCAGTGGGCAGATCGTAGCGATGTCGACAAAGCCACCAGCGACACCCTCATCAGTGGGGCGAACGCCGGGACCGAATGTTTGTGACCGGTTGCCCCCCGTGGCGGCTTTCACCGGTGCGGACAGCGGCGGYCGGCGCTTGCCGGTATGAACAGGCGGACTGCCGACCTTCCCCGACGACCGACAGTCCGCGGAATCACGCCGGTGCGCCCCCGATTCGGCACCAAGCCATCTCGCTCCCCCCGACGATYCGGCCCGAACCCGTCGCACCGGCGCGGTCCCTACCCTCGATCCTGGTAGTTCCGATGGGCCGACACCATCCCTCAATCATCGGGGGAAAGCGGATGATCCCCGGCCGTTACCGATCCGTCCGGGTAATCCATCGGCTGGGGCGCCAGGGCGCGCGACGCAGGTCGCCCATGGCTGCCGCCAGCCCGGCTACCTGCTCGGCGGCCTGCTTGCCGAGATCAACGGCCACGGTGCGCGGTAGCGAGGACCCCTCGCCCGGGATCGTGCGCAGCCGGGCGACCACCGGTCCGAGCCGGATGATCTGAAGGTAGCCCGCGAGCGAATCGCCGGTGACGAGATGCAGGTGGGCGGACCCGGCCGTGCCGTCCGTGACGGGCCTGGCCCGGGCGACCAGGCGTCGGGTGAGTGCGGCGGCCCGCCGGTTGTTGCGCAGCAGCCACCGCGAGTCGTCCAGCCGGTACAGATCCGCGTCCGGGGTACCCAGCCAGATCGCGTGCCCACGGTGCACCGCCTGGATCTCACGGCCGTCCGCCTCGGGATTCGTGCCGTCACCGGGGATCGGTTGGTCAGCCGGATGGGCCGTCGCGACGTCGGGAGATCTGATCCGCCACATGCCGACGGGGAGCGCCTCCGGTCCCAGGAACGACCCGCGGAAGGCCGCCCAGAGACGACAGGACCGCGGATGACCCTCATCCTCGCCGCCTCCCCCGCCCATCCTGACGAGGGTGTGACCGAAGCCGGCGCAGGGCAATCCCTCGAAATCAAGGGGCCTCAATCGAGGGGGCTCAGCCGAATCCGAGCTCGCGGGCCCAGAGGGCGGCCGCGGTGCTGGGCGGGATCGTCGCCGGGGCGTCGGGATGGCTCGCCACGTACTTCGCCTTCGCCGTGCGCAGATAGTCGGCGACGACACTGGCCTTGACGTTCATCGCCCGCGCCGCTTCCCGGTGGGACATACCCCGGCAACCGACGAGGACCATCACCTCGGCCTCCCGCGGGGAGGGCCGGTGCAGGCGGCGCCGTCGGCGGGCGGCGTCGAAGATTCGATCGAGCAGGTCGTGCACGGCGGCGGCGGTCATTCCCCACTCGCCGCGCAGCTCGTCAATGAGGTCGCCCTGGGCGAGTCCGCGCAGCAGGTTCCGTTCCCCGGGGCCGATCTCGCCCCGGGACAGCGGTCGCCGGTGCGCATCCTCCAGCAGAAACCCGGCGAGGCGGGCGGAGACGTGGAAGCTACCCCCGGCGACGGCGGTCACCGCCGCCACGAACTGCTGGGCCGGGGCGGTCTTCTCGACGAAGCCGCGAGCCTGCGCGGCGACCGCGTCGAGGACCTCGTCCGGTGTCGCAACCCCGGAGGTCGCCAGCACCCGAAGACCGCGTCGATGCAGGTCGGCCACGGCGGCGGCCCCGGACACCCCGGGCAGGTGCAGGTCGCACACCACGATCCCGGGCGTGGTGTCCCGGTCGAAGGTCTCCAGGCTCGGGGCCGGCGCCAGCACRGAGAACCCCGCGCCGGCGAACCTGGCGGCCAGCGATTCGGTGGCGATCGGATGATCGTCGATGATCGCCACCGAGACCGGCCGGCGATCGACGCTCATCGGCCGGTCCCGGGCGCGCCGGCTCCGGTCGGCTCGGCGGCGGGCCAGCGGAAGGTCACCTTCGTCCCATCGCCCGGCCAGGCGGTCACCAGGGTCTCCCCGCCATACCGGCGCAGGGCGGAATAGCTTCCGGTCATGCCCCCGCCCGCTCGGACGGAGCCGGGATCGAACCCCACGCCCCTGTCCCGGACGACCACCAGCACCGAATCCGCGTCGCCCTCGACGAAGAGGTGGACCTCGTCGGTGCTGGCGGAGTGTCGGACCACGTTGCGCAGGGCCTCCCTCGTCGCGGCCACCAGTGCCTCGCGGACCTCCGCGGGCGGTTCGCCCTTGATCGACACGAAGGGCACCAGGGCGAGCCCCTCGTCGGCCAAGGCGTCCACGACCGCGGACATCATCTCCTCGAGGCCGTTCTGGGTGGAGTCCGGTGAAGCCGTGCCGTCGACGGCCAGGGCCCGCGGGTCCATCCCGCGTGGATCCATGATGATCCGACGCGCCCGCTGTGCCCCGCGCCGGGCCTCCCGGACGAGTGCCGGTGAGGGCACTCCACCGGCGGCAACATGATCGACGACGGGGAGCAGGTAGTCGTGGATCTCCCGATGGGTGATCTCACGCTGGCGCAGGCTTTCGGCCTCCTTCTCCTGCTCGATCGCGAGCCGCCCGGCCGCCGCGGCCTCGTCCTGGGCGGCCGCGGTCGCCGCGCAGAGCGCGCGCAGCTCGCGGGCGATGAGCATGGCGACGACGTACCACAGGGCGAAGCCCAGCAGGTCCGAACCGAGCTTGAGGGAGACATCCGGCAGCACGGCCAGGCTCCATGCCGCCATCAGGACGGCCACCGCACCGACCGCGAGCAGCGTCAGCCCGAGGCCGAAGCCGATGCCCGCGGGTGCGACGAGGCTGAACGGCACGAGCTCAGTCATGATCTTGTTGCGTTCGTCGGGTTGCGCGGCTCTGGACCCGACGAGCATCAGCGCCACGCAGAAGGCGACGTCCGCCAGGACCAACCGGGGGGACAGCCGGCCCGGCCGCCGCCAGACCCGCCAGGTGAACCAGGATGCCTCGACGGCCGCGGCAGCCACGATCAGCACGGCGATCCACGGGTGGCGCAGGCGAGCCCAGCCGAAGAGCGGGATGATCACGAACGTCGCACAGGCTGCTCGGGTGTAGCCGACCATCCGGGACATGCGTTGCTCGGTACGTTGGATGACGTCGCAGGAAGAAGCCGCCGATCCAACCAGCCCGGTCATAGTGCGCAACGGTAGCGAGCCAGCCACAGATCGACCAGCGTCTGCCAGCGCCTGACCAGAAGGAGCGGGCATCTGGTCGTCCCGGTGTGTGAAGAGGGCCATCCGGGCACCGCAATCAGATGCAGACCACGTATCCCGTCATCGTCACGGTCGCGCCGCCGGGTCCCGGCCCGACGCCACCCGAGCCCTCGCCGCCCTCGCCGATCCCCGATCCTGTTCTGCCCGGTCCCGAGCCGACGCCACCCGAGCCCGCGCCGGATCCGGTACCACCGCCCGGCCCGGGGCCGGATGTTCCGATCCCGCCGAACCTGCTGGTCCTCCCGCCAGCCGGGAATCGCGCCGCCGGAATGGGTAGACCGAGGGCATGATGCACCGACCAGCTGGAATTCCCGCGCAGGAGCTGACCGACGTCGATCTCGTCCGAGAGCTGCGGCACCTGCATCGTACCCGGCACGATGCCTTCATCGCGGGGAGCGAGGACGCCTTCGAGACCCACACCGCACGGATGCTGGAGCTCGAACGCGAATACCTGCGGAGGTTCCCGGACGCCGCGAGTCCCGATCCGCGCCGGACCCGAGCC
>NZ_MRUJ01000132.1:0-9842 GCF_002099325.1 Frankia sp. KB5
CGCGCCGGCTCCGGTCGGCTCGGCGGCGGGCCAGCGGAAGGTCACCTTCGTCCCATCGCCCGGCCAGGCGGTCACCAGGGTCTCCCCGCCATACCGGCGCAGGGCGGAATAGCTTCCGGTCATGCCCCCGCCCGCTCGGACGGAGCCGGGATCGAACCCCACGCCCCTGTCCCGGACGACCACCAGCACCGAATCCGCGTCGCCCTCGACGAAGAGGTGGACCTCGTCGGTGCTGGCGGAGTGTCGGACCACGTTGCGCAGGGCCTCCCTCGTCGCGGCCACCAGTGCCTCGCGGACCTCCGCGGGCGGTTCGCCCTTGATCGACACGAAGGGCACCAGGGCGAGCCCCTCGTCGGCCAAGGCGTCCACGACCGCGGACATCATCTCCTCGAGGCCGTTCTGGGTGGAGTCCGGTGAAGCCGTGCCGTCGACGGCCAGGGCCCGCGGGTCCATCCCGCGTGGATCCATGATGATCCGACGCGCCCGCTGTGCCCCGCGCCGGGCCTCCCGGACGAGTGCCGGTGAGGGCACTCCACCGGCGGCAACATGATCGACGACGGGGAGCAGGTAGTCGTGGATCTCCCGATGGGTGATCTCACGCTGGCGCAGGCTTTCGGCCTCCTTCTCCTGCTCGATCGCGAGCCGCCCGGCCGCCGCGGCCTCGTCCTGGGCGGCCGCGGTCGCCGCGCAGAGCGCGCGCAGCTCGCGGGCGATGAGCATGGCGACGACGTACCACAGGGCGAAGCCCAGCAGGTCCGAACCGAGCTTGAGGGAGACATCCGGCAGCACGGCCAGGCTCCATGCCGCCATCAGGACGGCCACCGCACCGACCGCGAGCAGCGTCAGCCCGAGGCCGAAGCCGATGCCCGCGGGTGCGACGAGGCTGAACGGCACGAGCTCAGTCATGATCTTGTTGCGTTCGTCGGGTTGCGCGGCTCTGGACCCGACGAGCATCAGCGCCACGCAGAAGGCGACGTCCGCCAGGACCAACCGGGGGGACAGCCGGCCCGGCCGCCGCCAGACCCGCCAGGTGAACCAGGATGCCTCGACGGCCGCGGCAGCCACGATCAGCACGGCGATCCACGGGTGGCGCAGGCGAGCCCAGCCGAAGAGCGGGATGATCACGAACGTCGCACAGGCTGCTCGGGTGTAGCCGACCATCCGGGACATGCGTTGCTCGGTACGTTGGATGACGTCGCAGGAAGAAGCCGCCGATCCAACCAGCCCGGTCATAGTGCGCAACGGTAGCGAGCCAGCCACAGATCGACCAGCGTCTGCCAGCGCCTGACCAGAAGGAGCGGGCATCTGGTCGTCCCGGTGTGTGAAGAGGGCCATCCGGGCACCGCAATCAGATGCAGACCACGTATCCCGTCATCGTCACGGTCGCGCCGCCGGGTCCCGGCCCGACGCCACCCGAGCCCTCGCCGCCCTCGCCGATCCCCGATCCTGTTCTGCCCGGTCCCGAGCCGACGCCACCCGAGCCCGCGCCGGATCCGGTACCACCGCCCGGCCCGGGGCCGGATGTTCCGATCCCGCCGAACCTGCTGGTCCTCCCGCCAGCCGGGAATCGCGCCGCCGGAATGGGTAGACCGAGGGCATGATGCACCGACCAGCTGGAATTCCCGCGCAGGAGCTGACCGACGTCGATCTCGTCCGAGAGCTGCGGCACCTGCATCGTACCCGGCACGATGCCTTCATCGCGGGGAGCGAGGACGCCTTCGAGACCCACACCGCACGGATGCTGGAGCTCGAACGCGAATACCTGCGGAGGTTCCCGGACGCCGCGAGTCCCGATCCGCGCCGGACCCGAGCCGGCAGACGGCGTGCCGCCGGAGTTCCCGTCTGAGCGGTTTCAGGGGCGCGGTTTCAGGGGCGCGTGGCTTCAGGGGCGGACGCGGGTGAGCGCGTCGAGGTAGATGTCGACCACCTGGCTCGGGTCCGGCCGGAGGTAGGAGCGTCCTGCGGTCGCCGCGGCGATGCGCGACAGCGCGGTGAGGTCGGCGTCGTTGCTGTAGGCGATCATGATTATGGCGACCGGCCGCTTCGGGTCGTACTCGGCGTGCAGCTGTTCGATCAGGCTGTCCAGGCTCGGCGCGGCCGCACCCCGGTTCGTGTCGCGACCGTCGGTGAGGATGACGACCTGGTTGAGCCGGCCGGGGACGTAGTGCTGGGTCAGGAAGCGGAAGGCCGCGAGCGTGGTGGCATACAGATCGGTGGCTCCGCCGGGGACGATCCCGGCCTGCGCGGCGATCAGCTCGTCCCGATGGGTGCCGCCTCGTCCGGGTGCGTTGAGCGCAGCCATCGGCACGAGATCCCGGTAGCCATGGACTCCCTGGGCGCCCTGCTCGCCGGAGAACCGCCAGAGACCGACCTGGCTGTCGGGTGYGAACAGGCGCAGGCCGGCCAGGGAGGTCTCGACGGCCGCCTGCAGCCGAGTTCTTGACGGGTCGGTGCCCGGGACCGGTTCGGCCATCGATCCGGAGCTGTCGAGCGCCACGAGGGTGGCACCACGCTGACGGGCATGGCGGAAGAACCGCCGAGCCGTGCCGAGCGTGCTGTCGGAGGCGTCCRTGCTCGCCAGCTTCGGCGGGACGGAGCGCACCCCGTCGGTCGCGTTGAGCGTCCCGGCCAGCCCGCCTGGGTCATCGTGGCCCGCCAGCTCGGTGGGTGTGCGGAAACCGGCTCCGCTGAGAGCCGCGCGGCCCGCGTCCCCGCGCAGGAACGCGGCGAAGGCGTCCGCCGCGGCCCGCCGGGACGACGAGCTCGCCGTCTTCTTCAGGACGATGTACGGCACCGTCGCCGTGAACATCCCGTCCGAGGGGTAGGACGCCACCAGCGTCGTGGCCGGGGGGTTACCGTTCTGGCTTGTCAGGGACCGGTTGTAGGCGATGACATCGGCCTCCAGAGCCGGGAAGGCCGAGGGAGCGGATCCGGCCGCGCCGTTCTCCGTGCCGCCGGTGCGCACCGAGTCGAAGAGTTGCTGGTCATACTCTGGCAGCCAGTCGATGGAGCGTTCCTGCCGGAGCACGGTGAGCTGGGCCGCGCGATCCTGGTCGAACGTGCCGGTGGTCATCTCGGCCGCGGTGAGTCCGCGGGCGGCGCCCACCGTTGCGATGACGGCCCGCAGCGCGGCGGCCGAGTGCTCCGGATTGGCCATGGCGAACCGGAAGTCCCCCCACTGGGGCTCGCCCCGGTGGGTCCAGAAATCGGCCTCRCCCGCGGCCGCGGCCAGTTCGGCCCAGGTCACATGATGTTCGGGCCAACCGAGGCGCTGTGCCATGAGTCTCGGCATGGCGATGACGACGGGCGATCCCGCGATCGTCGTGGCCTTCGCCGGCAGTTTCGCCGTGACCGGGTCCGATTCCTGGCCCAGCTCCAGCCAGTCGGCCGACTCCGGGATCCAGACGTCGGGCGGCCCGGGGGAGTCCGGCGACTCCGGCCGGGACAGCGTGTCGAGCACCCGGTCGGAGGCGACCACCGACACGGCGAGGGTCACGCACGGGCCCGCCGAGCCCTCGGCACCGGCGCGCTGACGATCGAAGTCGGCGGCGAGCCGGCTGATCGGCGCCGCGAGTGCCGGCGCGGTGGTGATGGTCAGGGTGGCCCGTTCGCCGCCGTCCGCGCATTCCCCGGCCGATCCGGCATCCCAGGCGGCGCGGGCCGCGAACCCGATCCCGGTGGCGGTCAACGCGCCCAGTACAAGCAGCGCCGCGCCGCTGACGATGCCCAGGCCGACGGTGACGGCACGGCCGCGGCCACCGGCCCGGGACCCGCCATACCGGGACGCGCCGTGATGGGACGCGCCACCACGAAATCTGTTGCGGCGGGATCGATGGCGGGCGTCGGACACGGAGACGTCCTTTCCGCGAGCGAGCGTCGTGTCCGTCCCTGACCCGCCACCAGCACGATGGTCTGCGTAACGTTTCCCGCCGAGCCCATCGCGCAGCGCCCGACACCATCCCCGGGTGTCCGGCCAGCCTCAGATGGTGATGGTATGGTGCCCCGCGCCGGTTCCCGTGCCGCCGATACTGCCGGTGGCCCGGTTGGGCGTCATCCTTTCTTGGAATACCGGGGTTCGCTGTTGTTCTTCCGTTTCTCACGTCGTTGCGGCGGTGTTCCTACTCATGGGTCCTTAGCGTTCTACCCGGGCTGGGTGTGCGTGTCGCCGCTGGCGAGGTCGGCGGGGGTTTCGAGGTCGGCGGGGGTTTCGAGGTCGGCGGGGGTGTTGACGTCGGCGGGTGAGCCGGTGCCGTCGCAGGGCACGCCGGTGACCTCTCCCGGGTGGGCCCGCAGCCACGCCCGGGCGCCGGCCTCGCCGCGCGCGAGAGCCGCCACCTCGGGCCAGACCGAGCGGCGTAGCAGGACGGGATGGGCCGGCCGGCCTCCGTAGGTGGCGGTCATCGCCGGATGGGCCGACCCCGGGTCGGCCGCGGCGGAGATCAGACGTTRCACCGCCGCCGCGCCGAGGGAAGGTTGGTCCACCAGGGTGACAACCACGGCGTCGGTGTCGGTGCCGACCAGGGCGGCGAGACCGGCCCGCAGCGACGCGCCGACACCCTCGGTCCACCGCGCGGCCGATACCAGGCGAACCTCCGGTATCAGGCCGGCCGTGGGTTCCAGGCCGATCTCGGGCGCATCCCAGCCCGCGGGCGCCGGCCCGGCGACCCGGCGGGTGGCGAGGCGTCGCACGACGATGCCCACCTCGTCCGCGGCGGCGCCGGTGACGACCACGACCGGCCGGCAGCCCCCCGCCGTGAGCAGGCGGACACCCCGCTCGACCAGCGTCACACCGCCCAACTCGACCAGAGCCTTGGGGCGTCCCATCCGCCGTCCTGCCCCGGCAGCGAGCAGCAGACCGGCGACGTTCACCGGATTCGCGGCGTGGATGCCCCACGAGAGATTCGTGAAGTCACATTTTCACCTTCGTGATCTGGACAGGCATCGGGCTGCTTCTGGTCGGTGATGCCTGGCCATGCTAGGCGGAGCCGTCCCACGCTGGCTGGTCGCGGTTCGTCGGGATGCTGGAGTACAAGGCCGCCCGGTACGGCCGGACCGTGGTGAAGGTCGACCGGTGGTTTGYGTTGTCGCAGGTCTGTTCGGCGTGCGGGGTGAAGGACGGGCCGAAACCACTGACCGTCCGGTCGTGGACGTGCCCGGCCTGCGGGGTCGTCCACGACCGGGATGCGAACAGCGGCGTAGCAGGCGGGAATCTCCACCCTTCAGGGCGGAGAGGACGTCAAGAGGCGGCGATACCGAAGATGCCGACCGTCATMGACCTCGGGCGATACGTAGCGACCCCGCATCGTGTTAATGGGGCCTATCCTGGTCGACGATGCGGGCCAACATCGACAACAGGGCGGTCTGTTCCTCCTCGGACAGCGGCGCCAGCAGCTTGTCGTTCATCTGGTCGATGCGGTCCGCCACCTGACCGTGGGTCGACTCTCCCCGCTTGGTCAGCCGCAGGACGTTGCGCCGGCCATCACGCGGGTCACGGACCCGKCGGATGAGCCCACGCTGCACGAGCCTCGCCACCACATCGGCCACCGTCGACCGATCCAGGGAGGCTCGTTCTCCGAGCGTGCGCTGATCAATATCGGGATCAGCGAGCAGGCTGTTGAGGACCACGAACTGCGGAGGTGTCGTCTCGGTCGAGACGGTGGTGGTCCAGAGCTGATAGGTCACCTGCTGGAGCCGGCGGGCCAGCTGGCCGGGATGGCTGGACAGGTCGACCACGCCGTGGCCGCCCGGGGCGGCCGGCCGCGAGGTCAGGGTGGCCGGCCCAGTGGCGCGTTGTTCAGGGAGGCGTTCGCCGGAGTTCTCCGGTGCGGCTGTTTCCCCTCCGAGGGCCCTGGCCAACTGGTCGGATCGTGTGCGCGTGTTCAGGGTTCGCTTCCAATCCGGTGTCGAAGTAGGCGGGCGACAGGTTTGCCGCGAAGGTCATCATCGCTCATGTCGACGCTCGGTGTCGTCAAGCCGTGAGATTCAGGTGTCTATCAGGCGTCGAAGTGGTAACTCTTGTGGCATGTAGTGAAATTATAACTACGGATAGCCGGACGGCGCCATGCTTCTGTAGTAGTCCTGTCACCGCTTCGAGGTAGTCATTTAGAGGTGTCGCAATCGCGACAGCCACCTGCCGCCCGACTCCGGTGGGGTACGCGAGGTGCATCACATGGTTCCCGCGGGTACGGGCAGCGGTATGGAGGATGCGCCCAGAGGCCTGCGGGAGAGTCTGAAACGCGTGRCTGTGACCCTGAAGGAGGCGGGCATCCCGTTCGCTCTCGGGGGCAGCTACGCCTGCTGGGCCCGGGGCGGCCCCGAGCCGGTCCACGACGTCGATTTCATGCTGCGCGAGGACGACGTGCCGCGGGCGGTCGAGGTGCTTGCGAACGCCGGCCTGCGCCCGGTCGACTCACCCGAGGACTGGCTCACCAAGGTGTTCGACGGCGAGGTGCTGGTCGATCTCATCCACCATCCGGTGGGTCGGGCGGTGACCCAGCAAACGCTGGAGCGGTCCAGTGAGATGTCGGTGGACTCGGTGCGCATGCCCGTGCTGGATGCCACCGACTGGTTCGAGATGACCCTGTTGGCCCTGGAGGAACGGTACTGTGACCTCGCTCGCGTGATACCGATGATCAGAGCGATGCGGGAGCAGGTCGACTGGGATCAGGTACGTCGCGCGACGGCCACCTCCCCCTTCGCCGAGGCGGCCCTGCTCGTGGCCACCCGGCTCAACCTGATCCCGGCCGCCGGTCGTGCAGTGTCGGCCGAAGGTGCTCCGTCTACCGAAGGTGCTCCGTCGGCCGGGGGCACCCCCACGGGTTCACGTCCGCACGGCCCGTTGGTGCCAGCGGGTGGGGCGGTGCCAGCGGGTGGGGCGGTGCCAGCGGGTGGGGCGGTGCCAGCGGGTGCGGCGGAGAAGGCCGGGACCGCGAAGCGGATCGCCGACACCGCCGGGTACGGGGCACTGAACCTCACCGAGGCCGATGAGTATCTTGCCGGTGACCTGCACGAACGCCTCGCCGAGGATCCAAGGGTGGCCGAGCTCGGGCTGGAGGTGGTGGTGGATGGCCAGCAGATCCTGGTCGAGGGCGAGGTCGCCACGGACGCCCGCCGCCGGGCCGTCGCGGATGTGCTCGCCGAGGCGCTTCCCGGACGCCTGGTGAGTAACGAGGTCACCATCGCGGATCGGGGGATGCCGACCGAGGCGCCGCCGAACGTGGAGACCATCTCATGATCAGAATTGCCGCCGTCGGCGACATCCACCTGGGCGTGGACAGCCGCGGAACCTTCGCACCGCTGCTGCGTGGACTCGCCGGTCGGGCGGACGTGCTGCTGCTGGCCGGTGATCTCACCCAGCGGGGGCTGCCGGCCGAGGCCGAGATCGTCGCGGCCGAGGTGGCGGACGCCGAGGTGCCCGTCGTCGCCGTCCTGGGTAATCACGACTACCACGGCGGTGCCGAGAACGAGATCATCGAAATGCTGGCCGATGCTGGCGTGACCGTCCTCGAAGGCGGCGGCACGGTCCTCGACATCGACGGCCGCCGTCTCGGAATCGCCGGCGTCAAGGGATTTGGCGGGGGGTTCGCCGGGGCCAGCGGAAGCGACTTCGGCGAACCACTGATGAAGGCGTTCATCCGGCACACGAAGGACGCCGGATCCCGGCTGCGCGGTGCGCTGGAAAGTCTGGATTGCGAAATCCGTGTGGCTTTGATGCACTATGCTCCGGTACCGGACACGCTCATCGGCGAGCGAACCGAGATCTTCCCGTTTCTCGGCAGCTACCACCTTGCCGAGGCGGTGGACGCGGGGGCCGCCTGCCTTGCGCTGCACGGTCACRCCCATGCCGGTTCGGAGCACGGGATGACGGCCGGTGGGGTGCCGGTCCGTAACGTGGCCCGGCCGGTGATCAGGAAAGCCTATGCGCTTTACGGGGTGGGCGAGATGGCCACCACCGGGCGCCCGGGCTCGGACCGCGCGGGCCTACAGCGCTCGGCTGGCGCCGCCAGCCCGGCCGTCGTCCCGCCAGCCGTCCCGCCAACCGGTCCGGCAGCCGGGACGCCCCGCTCCGCGGCGGACAGCCCCTCGACGCTGTCCCGCCCMAGTTAGCTATTCCGCGGTAGCTATCCCGCCCCAGGCAGCCGTACCCGGACCTCACCATCGGAGATCCACACATCGAACCGCGGCTGGGGCGCGGTCGCGGGACCATGCACCACCGCGCCGTCCGTCACCCGGAAGGTGCTGCCGTGCCAGGGGCAGCGCAGGCAGGTGAAGCCGTCCCTTCGGATGATCTCTCCCTTGTGCAGTGGTCCGGACAGGTGGCTGCACCGGCCGGCCAGTACGTCGACGTGGTCTCCCTTCCGGAGGAGGACGACCGGCACATCCCGCAACAGCCGCGCCTCGGGTCGGCCGTCCGCCAGTTCGTCCAGAAGGGCGAGCGGATGCCAACCGGGCGGCAGCAGGTGGGGTACCTCCTCGGTGTGGTTGGCTCCCGACGCCTGCCGGTAGGCCAGATGACCGCCGAGGTAGGCCGACGTGCTGGCCGTGGCGAGGCCGAGCAGCGCGAGACGACGGCCGAGGCGGCCGTTGCCACGCCATCGGATGCCGAGCGAGGCGGCGTAGCAGCAGGCCGCCAGACTGTTCGTCGCGGCGTGCGCCACCCCGACCCGCAGTTGGCGCTCATGCAGCTCGGAGTAGTCGGCGAGGCCGCTGGCGGCGGCCGAGACCGCCGCGAGCAACCCCGTGGCGATCAGTACCCGGGCCGCCCGTTCGGACCCCTCGTGACGTCCCGCGAGCAGGTCCACGATTCCCGCGGAGATCCAGGTTCCGATGGGGAGCGCAGCGAGCGCCGGATGCAGAGGGTGACCGAGCGGCACGCCGTGCAGGGTGTCCCGGATGGTCCCGTCGTGCAGGGAGCGGCGGACCATGTCACGGATCTTCACTGCCACCGGGTCGAGAGCTTCGGCCCRCTCCAGGCGTTCGGCGGGTCTGACCAACACGTTGTGGGGTATCYGCACCATGGATGCCGGTGTTCCCGCCCATCGCTGGCCGTGAACATCTGCTGACCGGAGAAGCCGGGTGGCCCGATCGCGGGTTTGCTTCGTCCGTCAGCGCGCACCACTGAAACAGCGGAAAGGAACGAGAACATGGCAGTGGATCGCGGAAGCACCAAGCACGGCCCTGTGCGCGACGACATCTTGGCGCACGAGGTCGAGGGGCTTGTGCGGGCCGGGCGGGACACGCGGGCGGAGGAATGGCGCTCCGCTGAACCGTTCCCCGAGGAAGCGACCGGTGGCCCGCAGAACCTGGATGCCGCTGGGTCGCGGGTCGGTGTGCCGGCCGGGATGACGCCGGTGGACGTCGAGGAACGCTCCGAGCTCGCCCGCTGGCTCGGCCGGGCGGTCTTCCCCGCCAACCGTGACGAGATCATGGATCATCTGCGTCATCARCACGCCCCGGACCGGGTGGTTGACGAGGTCGCCGGTGCGCCGCCCGACATCCAGTTCACCTCGTTGGGCGCGCTGTGGCGGGTACTGCGACCCGGCCCTCCTCACGTGGAGTCACGGCGTCACTGAATCCGTCCGATGATCCATAATATGACCAACATCATGAAGTAGTCGGTATGACGCCGTAGCCGGCGGGGTACGGAAACACCCGTGGGTGGYGGGCTCGCCGCGAGCGTTCTGCTGCTCGTCGGCTTCGCGATGATCGGAGCGTTCAACGTTTTTGCCTTCGGTGCCCTCGCCGGCCTGTGGGCGTTGGGTATCGCATGGATCATGGTGCTCGGCCGGCGGGCCATCGATCGCCGGGTCGTCCGCGCTCGGCTGCGGGAGGCGCTGCGGGGG
>NZ_MRUJ01000133.1:0-6136 GCF_002099325.1 Frankia sp. KB5
GGGGGTGCGGCGGAGACGCCGGTGGCCCGGTGCCTTGTTCCCGTGGGCCCGGGACTGCGTGACACGCCGGTGGCCTGGGTAGGACACGCCCATGGGTACGAGTGGGTTCGGCTATGGCGACCAACGACCCGGATCAGGTGATCTGCTGCAGACCCTCGTAGYCGGTCTGGATCAGACGGAGCGGGAAGATACCCTGCGGCTGTTGCGACGGCGGCTGGTGGAGGACCGGGCCGCCGCGTGCGGCGGCCAGCGGGACCGTCAGGTGGATGTCGGCCCGCGGACCCGGGCGGCGCGTGGGCCGACGAAATCGCAGGCCGCGGGCATCCATCGTCACCGCGGATGAACGGTGGCGTCAGGATGAACGGTGGCGTCAGCCGCAGCAGCCGCCGCCGCAGCACGCGCCCCCGCCGGCGGACGGCGAGGCCATAGCCGGAGCCGGCGTGGCCGAGCCGCGGCTGACGGCGATCGCAGAGAAGATCCGCGAGGTCTCGGTGTGTCCGGAGGGGCAGCTCACCGCGCTGTCCGGCACGGACTCGTGCATGCTGCGGCGAACCTCGAACGATGCGTCACATACCCGGCAGCGGTAGTCGTAGGCAGGCACGGCACCAGGATATGCGGCCGCCGTGAGGCGAGCGTCGGATTCGGCGGATGGCGAGAACGGGTGAGCGGGAGAAGGCCCGACGTACGCTGGCTGTATGCAGCCGCCGGAGGGCCCGCAGGTGGTCRCCGAGGTTGTCCGGGGGCTGCGCGGCGGTGCGCCGTTCGTGGAGAGTTGCCATCACGGCACCGTCATCGGCCTCGGTCGGGATGGGGACAGCGCGCTCACCGTCGGCGTGCCCGACCACCCGATCTTCCCCCGATCGGCGGTCAAGCCCCTTCAGGCCGCCGCGATGCTTCGTGCCGGGCTGGACGGCATCTTCCTGAGCCGGGAGATCCCCGGTGACCTGCTTGCCATCGTGTCCAGTTCCCACAGCGGCGAGCCGGTGCATCTCGCGCGGGTGCTGGAGATCCTCTCGGTAGCGGGCGTCTCCGTCGACACCCTGCGCTGTCCCGCCGATCTTCCGTTGGGCCCGGCCGCGGCCCAGGCGCACCTTCGCGCCGGGGGCCGCGCGGAGCCGGTGCTGATGAACTGCTCCGGCAAGCATGCGGGGATGATCGCCTGCTGCGTGGCGGCCGGCTGGCCGATCGAGAACTACACCGACCCCGATCATCCGTTGCAGCAGGTGATCCGGCGCACGATCGAGGAGCTGATCGGTGAGGAGATCGTCGCGACCAGCGTGGACGGGTGCGGGGCCCCGTTGTTCGCGTTCTCGCTCACGGGCCTGGCTCGCGGGCTGCGGGCGATGGTCCGGGCCGCGCCGGGCGGCCCCGAGCGGCGGGTCATCAACGCCATGCGGGCGCATCCCGAGCTGATCGGGGGTGTTGGCCGGTCCGACACCGACCTGATGCGGGCGGTACCCGGCGTCGTCGCGAAGAACGGCGCCGAGGGTGTCACGGTGGTGGCGACGTCCGAGGGTCACGCGGTCGCGGTCAAGATCGCGGATGGGAGCGGGCGGCCCGGCGTCCCGGTCGCGCTGGCCGTGCTGACCCGCCTGGGTGCTCTTCCCGGTCCGGACGCCCCCGGGCACCAGGAGCTCGACTTCGCCCAGCTCGCCGTGCTCGGGGCGCCCACGGTGCTCGGCGGCGGGCGCCCGGCCGGTTCCCTACGCGTGCGGCTACCGGTCTGATCCGGGCGGGGGAGTGCGGTCGGCGCGGACGCCCCGGTCCTCGCCTGCTCGGGGACGGGGGTCGGAAGGCGCCCGACGGGGACGGCTCGCCACGGTGACCGCGACGGGCGGGATCATCGCCGCGACCACCATCATGATCATGGCGGCGGTCACGGAGTACAGCCGCACCACGGTGCCTGCCGAGATGAACAGGGTCAGCGCCACCAGCATCAGGGCGAGGTAGCGGCGACGGACCATCGGATCGGCACCCGGGCCCGGTGCACCCGGGCCCGGTGCGGATGGGCCCGGTGATGATCGGCCCGGCGCGGATGGGCCCGGTGATGATYGGCGCGGCGCGGACGGGTGAGGCGTGCCGGCGGCGAGGCGCAGGTCGTAGCGGCGCCGCCGGTCGGGGTCGCCGAGAACGCGGTAGGCGAGGGTGACCCGATCGAAGGCCGGTGACGAACCACCGGCGTCGGGATGGGTGCGGCGGGCGGCCACGCGGTAGGCATRCCGGATCTGCTCGGCGGTGGCGCTGGGCGGTACGTCCAGCACCTCGTACAGCGAGCGTTGCACGCGCATCGGGGTGTCTCCTGCCATTGCCGACCACCCGACCGGGYGGCCGCGAGCCCGGTGTCATGGCGAAAGTACCTACACATGACCAGAATGGGCCTTGGACGGCCCGGGGCGAGCGCGAGTCGGGAGGCCGGGACAGCGGCAAAATAGGATTTTCTGTGCGTTGTGGCTCTTGGCTCTCAGGATCGTCTTATCGGGCGTGCCGGCCTCATTCCGGTTCGGCCGACGGCGCGCTCGGGGCGCCGCGTRCACACCAGGGTGGGACAGGATGGGTGGATGGGGCAACGGCAGAACTCGGAGATTGTCACCGAGGTCGCGTCGCTGGTACAGGATCCGGACATCGCCGAGCGGCTGACCGTGACCGGACCCGCCGACGTCCTGCCCAGCCTCTACCGGGTGACGACGGTGGCGACCGCGTCGGTGGCGGCCGCGGCCGTCGGGGCTAGCCGCCTGCTCGCGGCCCGCGGCGGCGGGGCCCCGCCGGAGGTCACCGTGGACACTCGTCACGCGAGTGCGGTCTTCCGCAGCGAACGGTACCTGCGAGTGGCCGGCAAGCCACCGCCGAGCCCGTGGGACCCGATCTCCGGGTACTACCGCACCGGGGACGACCGGTGGATCCAGCTGCACTGCAACTTCCCGCACCACCGCAACGGGATCCTGGATCTTCTTGGGACGCCGGGCGAGCGCGCCGCCGTCGAACGGGTCATCCGCCGTTTCGAGGCCGAGCCGCTGGAACTCGAGCTGCACGCCATGGGTCTGTGCGCCAGCATGGCCCGTAGCGAGCGGGAGTGGCGCGAGCACCGGCAGGCCCGGGCGGTTGACGAGCTTCCCCTCGTCGAGGTGCGCCGGCTCGGCGACGGCCCGGCGCTCGCCGCGCCCCCGGCCGAGACGCCGGCCGCGGGTCTGCGGGTGCTCGACCTGACCCGGGTCATTGCCGGTCCCGTCGCCGGTCGCACGCTGGCCGCCTACGGAGCCGACGTCCTGCGGGTCGGCGCCGCCCACCTGCCGGAGGTGCACACGGTGCTCGTCGACACCGGGTTCGGCAAGCGCAACGCCTTCCTCAACCTGCGGGTGACCGCGGACGCCCGCCGGCTGCGCGAGCTGATCGCCTCGGCGGACGTGGTGCTCCAGGCTTACCGGCCGATGGCCCTCGACCGGCTCGGCTTCGGCCCGGAGGCGGTCGCCAGGATCCGGCCGGGCATCGTCTGCGCGACCATCACCGCGTATGGACGGCAGGGCCCCTGGAGCGGTCTGCGCGGGTTCGACAGTCTGGTCCAGACCGCGTCCGGCATCGCGACCGCCGCCGCGGCGGTGACCCGGTCCGACCGCCCCGTGCCGCTGCCGGCACAGGCCCTTGATCATTCGACTGGCTACCTCACCGTCTACGGGGTGCTGGACGCGCTKGCGCGCCGGGCGACCGAGGGGGGCAGCTGGCACGTCGGTGTGTCCCTGACCCGGACCGGTCGTTGGCTGCAGGGGCTGGGACACCACGACACGCTCGCGCTCCCCGACCCGACCCGGGAGGAGGCCGAGGAGTTCTGCGCCACGATGAACAGCGAGTTCGGACCCCTGTCGTACATCCGCCCGGCCGCCACCGTGGCCGGCGTCGCGCCGAGCTGGAGCTCCCCGCCGGCACAGCTGGGCACCAGCCCGGCGGTCTGGGCATAGCCATGCTGAGGTGCCGGGTTCCGCGGGATCGTGCCGGTGTGTAACCGTGCGCCGCCCCGTCCATCCGGGGGGTGGTGCGAATTGATGCTGGTTAGCACGTCATTCTCTATGCGGTGGCGCACCGGCTCGCGGGCCGGGCGCGTCGGGGTGACTGGGCCGGGCCATGGCATCGGAGTCGGGTCTGGCGGGACCGGAGGAGGAATTGCATGGGTAGGCGCCCGCTCCTGGGAGCGATAGCCCTTGCCGCGACCGTGGCGTTGACCGCGGCGGCCTGTGGAAGTGACAGTGGTTCGTCCTCGAACGGGAAGCAGACCATCACGATCGGCTTCCAGGGAGTTCTCTCGGGCGACAGCCAGCAGCTCGGTCTGAACGCCCTCTACGGCGTCCGGACGGCGATCGCCGAGGTCAACGCGGATGCGAGCGCGCCGTTCCAGCTCAAGCTCGTCGAATCCGACGATGGCGGCTCGCCGGATCAGGGCCCGACGGCAGCCCAGAAGCTGATCGATGACTCCAAGGTCGTCGCGGTGGTCGGCCCGATGTTCTCCGGCGCCACCAAGGCGAGCGAGCCGGCCTACACCCAGGCCGGGCTGCTGTCGGTGAGCCCGTCGGCGACGAACCCCGCGCTCACCACCCTGGGCTTCAAGACCTTCTACCGGGTCATCGCCCCGGACACCGTGCAGGGCAAGGCCGCGGCCGACTACATCGCCACGGTGCTCAAGGCGACGAAGGTGTACTCGCTGGACGACAAGAGCGAGTACGGCACGGGCCTGTCGGGTGCGCTGGAGGCCGAGCTCAAAGCCAAGGGTGTCAACGCGACCCACGACGGCATCAACCCGACCAAGGACTACACCTCCGAGGCAACGAAGATCATCGCTGCCGCGCCCGAGGTCCTCTACTACTCCGGCTACTACCCCGAGTTCGCGCTGCTGTCGAAGGCGCTGAAGGGCAAGGGCTTCACCGGAAAGATCATCAGCGGTGACGGCTCGCTCGACCCGCAGTACGTCGCGCAGGCCGGGGCCGCCGCGGCCGAGGGTGCCTACCTCACCTGCCCCTGCGGCGACGCCAACACCGACCCGAAGGCCGCGTCCTTCGTCGCGTCCTACAAGAAGGTCAACAACGGGACGAAGCCCGGCACCTACTCCGGTGAGGCCTACGACGCCACGCTCGCCCTCGCGGACGTCTTCAAGAAGCTCGGCAAGGACGTCACCCGGGAGTCCGTGACCGGCGCGTTCGGTTCCGTGAACTTCCCCGGCATCACCAAGACCGTGGTGTTCGAGCCCAACGGCGAGGTCAAGGGCTCCAACGTGTTCGTCTACCAGGTGAAGGGTGGACAGATCACCGTTCTCGGCAACATCGCGAACCTGGTCAAGTCCTGATGTCGGTGCGGGCGGTGGCCGGGGGTGGGACGTCCGGCCACCGCTTCGCCTGGTGGTGAACGAGGCACACGGATGGGTTTCCTCGACCAGTTCTGGCAGCTGACCGTCGACGGTCTGACGGTCGGCTCCCTGTACGCGGTCATCGCGCTCGGGTACACCCTCGTCTACGGGGTCCTCCAGCTCATCAACTTCGCGCACAGCGAGGTCTTCATGCTGGGATCCTTCGGCGGGCTGTTCGCCGCCCGCGCCCTGCTGCCCGGGGACGGCTCGGTCCCGGGCGGCCTCGAATCGGTGGGCCTGGTGACCATGGGCCTCGGCGCCGGCGCGATCTGCGGCGGGCTCGCCGCCTTCACGCTCGAACGGGTGGCGTACCGGCCGCTGCGGCGCCGTTCCGCCCCCCGGCTGGCCTATCTCATCAGCGCCATCGGGGCCTCGCTGTTCGCGGTGAACCTTGCCGGCAAGGAGTTCGGCCGGCAGAATGTGGCCCTGCCCGACCTGTTCACCGACGGAACGGTGTTCACGCTGTTCGGAGCGGACGTCTCCACCCAGTCGCTGGTCATCTTCGCGGTCGCGATCGCGATATTGGTCGGACTGGACCGGCTGGTCGYGGGGACCCGGCTCGGGCAGGGCATCCGCGCGGTGGCCCAGGACGCCGACACCGCGGTTCTCATGGRCGTGAACGTCGAACGCATCATCATCGTCACGTTCGTGCTCGGCGGCCTGTTGGCCGGGGCCGGTGGCTTCCTGTACGCGATGACGTTCAACGCCTCTTACAGCATGGGGTTCGTCCCAGGGCTCCGGCGAGGTAGC
>NZ_MRUJ01000134.1:0-37526 GCF_002099325.1 Frankia sp. KB5
AGCGTTGGAAGCCCGGCTCCCAGCGCCTTCCCGCATGCCCGGAACCAGCCCCTCCGCGGTCCAGCAATTCACTCCTCAGACCCATCACCTCCAACACCGCATCGTTGGCCAACACGATCTCGGGGGAGCTTTCGGCGGCGAACAGCTCCAGTCGCCCCTGGACCCTGGCAAGAAGATCGTCCCGCATCGACTCGTTCCCCTCTCCTCTGTGACGAGGCTTCCTCAACGTCCGGCCTTCCGGGCCGGACCCATACCTGCCGAATTTGCTGGTTTCGAATGTGGCAGAGTCTCCCCTTTGTCCGCAGTGTCTGTCCAGAACCTCGACGTTTGAGAACCTCGACGTTTGAGGAAAAGGACGCGTGACGGTGTTGGCAATGTTGTTGTAGCGAGATCAGAGGGAGATCACGGGGTGGRCTGTGTGAAGTTAGGGGTGTTGTTGTCGGAACCGCGCCAGAGGTAGGCGGTGAGGGCTTGCCCCGCGGGTTTTTCTTCTGCGGGGGTGTGGGGGAGCGGCCAACGAAGGTGGGTGTAGAGCTGGGTGCGGTGAGTGTCGAAGGCGACTTCGATCAGTTCGCCGAACGCCTGCGCACGGGCGGGGATGACGACGGTGACGGTGATGGTGGCGACGGCGAGACCCGCAGGGATGGCAAGCAGGGTGTAGAGGCCACCGGTGGCGGCGAAGAGCAGCGCCCACAGGGTAATGGTGGCGGCAGTGTCGAGGGCGGTGCGGGCGGCGGCGAGGTCGGTCCGGTGGGTGTCAGGGAGCAGAGGCCAGAGACGGGGCCAGCAGATAATGGTGTCCAAGCCGTATTTGTCAGTGGGGCGTCGTTCGGCGGCGCGCAGGATGTTGCCCGTGCGGGTGGCTAGGAAGAAGCCGGGGGCGCCTGGGGATGGATGCTGTCGGCGACGCCGTTCGAGGCGGGTGTAGACGACGAGCTGCCGGTTTGTGGGGGTGTTCGGGGGTTGCACGGCAGTGTGTGCTGTCTGCCAGGCGAGGTCGTCTGCGGCGGCGCGTGCCGCAGCGCGGGCGGCGAGGCGGTGGCGGAGGGGGTCGGCGATGGCCGGCCAGTAGCCCYCAAGCAGTCGGAGCAGCGGAGTGGCAGCGCTGCTGACCAGGACCGCGGTGGCTGCGATGCCGAGTAGGGCGGTGAGGATGGCGAGGGTTTGGATTGCGGGGGTCTGCCGGTCGAGCCAGCTGGTGTGGTTGCTGAGGGTGTGAAGGCCGCCGTGGTGGTAGGTCCAAACGGCGAGGAGGGCGAGCCAGTACACCAGGGCGGGGGCGGCGATCGATGCCCATCGGTCGGCGACTTTCTCGCCGACTGTTTTCCAGAACTCCTCGAGCATGCCTGTCAGCCTCGTACGAGGGTGACCTGGTGGGTGGGGCAGGTGGGGATGGCGCTGCCTAGGTCGGGCCGGTACCAGGTGTAGTCGCCGCGCGGGCAGTTGTACCGGTCGGCGGCGACTGGACCTGGGTCGCCGAGGGGGCTGGGGCGGGGGGTGCGCTGGTAGCGGGGCTGCTGGTCGGGCGGCCTGTAGTGCGGGGCGTCGGCGAGAACATCGCGCAGGAACCGGCCGGTGTGAGGGTGGCCTTCGAGGAGGGCGCGCAGCTGACCAGCCTGGGTTCCTGCGTCGGCCGGGTTGGCAGTGGTGAGCAGGGCGGCGATCCCTTGGTCGAAGGCTGCGGCGTCCTGGGGGGCGAACCAGTCGGCGAGGTAGGGGCGGATGGCACGGCCGGCTTCGATGATGCCGTGGTTGTCGCTGGTCAAGGCGGAGACTCCCTGCAGAAGGGGGTGGGTCGGTCCTGGGGCAGGAGCCGGCGGCGGGTGGGATCAAGCGCCGGCGTGCAGGTGGGATGCCCACACCGACCCGGACCTGTGCCGCTGGCCGGTAGCCCGGCTGCGACGTCGGCGAGGTGGGCGGGCAAGTCGCCGAGCTCGACATGAGGTCGCACCCGGCCAGTAGGCGGAGGTGAACTCCGCCTACTGGCGGACGTCGAGAACATACGCGCCGCCGACCTGGTCTGGCCGAACCGTCAGGTCGATAGGCGGTCGAGGAGGCCGAACCGCTGGGCGAACGCGGATATCTCGTCGCGCTGCTGAACTGGATCGATGGCCGTGGCGCCCACGACGATGCGGGTCACACCCTGCGCGGCGAACGCCTCCACCCGTTCCGGTGTCATGTCGATCGACCCCCATCGCGTGTACTCCAGAGCATCCGGATTACGGCCAGCCTCGAAGGCGGTCGACCGGGCGAGGTCTAGTTGGAGGCTACGCTCATCAGGACCGAGCGCACCGCCGGGAAAGTAGCCGTCGCCTCGCAGCCCGGCCCGGCGTGCAGCCGCCCGACTTGATCCACCAACGTGGATGGGCAGCTGGGTAACGCCGTAGGGCTTCGGGAAGCTGCACAGGTTGTCGAAGTCGAAGAACTCCCCGCGGAAGCTGACCCCGTCCTCGCCCCCGGCCCAGAGCAGTCGCATCACGTCGATCGCCTCGTCGGCGCGGCGACCACGGGTGCTGAAATCCACCCCCACCGCCTGGGCCTCGCCCGGCAAGGTTCCCAGCCCCACGGTCAATAGCCGCATCCGCCCCTTGGACAGCACATCAATGGTGGCCAGTCGCTTGGCGAGGACCACTGGATGGTGGTAGGGAAGCAGCAGCACGCCCGTGCCGAGCAGCATCCGGTTCGTGGCCGCGGCGACGAGGCTCAGGCAATCGAGGGGATCGGCGTAGGGCAGCGACGGCGGGATCTCGATGGACCCGACCATCGCCCCGGGGTACAGCACGATGTGCTCCGGCAGATACAGTGCCTCGAAGCCGCATTCCTCCGCATGCTGGGCGTAGGCAGTGATCCGGTCCGGGTCGACACCGTAGTAGGGCGTGCTGTAGCCGATTGCGAACTTCATCTCATTCTTCCGATCTGCTGATACCCCATTGCTCCCCGCCCGCCGTTGGCCGGGCGGACAGGGACGTTGAGCTCGATGACTGTTCGTCGGTCAGCGACGGCTACTACGGCCGCATCGCGATCGTTTGRGCGAGCTGGCTCTGCAACTGCTGCCGTACCGCGTCGAGCCGCTTGATACAGACATCGACTTCGGCGAGTTTGCGTCGCAGCACCAGCACAGAGTCCGGGCAAACGTGTCCCGACGTGTTGCCGGCCCGCAAACAGGCGACGAACGGGCGGATGTCGTTGAGGTCGAAGCCCACAGCGAGCAGGGCCCGAATTTCGTGGACGACTCGCAGCTCTGTCTCGTCGTAGACGCGGTAGCCGTTGGCGGAGCGCCGTGGCCGTACCAACCCGTGTGACTCGTAGTAGCGCAGCGTGCGGGTGCTCGTGCCGGCCCGTTCCGCCAGTTCGCCGATCAGCATCCGACCTCCTTCACCCGCCCGGGGCAAGACGCTAAACCTTGTCGCCGGCGTCAGGGCAACGTGCCGCCGGTAAGAAAGTTGCCGGAGGAGGTCACGGTGCCACCGCAGCACGGTGGCCGGGGTGACGAAGAAGACGTCCCAGCGGGCCCGGGGTAACAGCCGGGACAGCGCCGCGAGGATCACCCGATCTACCTCTCCCAGCCCCGCCCAAGCCAGCCCAGATGGAACGTACTGCCTGTCTCGTCTCATCTTGGCAGGTAGGGGGGCTCCGGTTTTCCCCCCGGAGGTGATCGTGCTGGCGGTGCGCCGGTGGACAGCCGATGGACAGGAGTATCGAACACGCGAGGGCTTATCGCATGATTCCGGTGTGGCCGAGGGAGTAGCGCCCGGGCTGCGGCCAGACGGCGAGCCCGTGCGGCTCGTGGCCCACCGGGATCTCGGTCAACAGCCGGCCGGTCGTCGGGTCCGACCCGCCGTTCCCGCCGGTATCGAACACGTACACGACGTTGCTGCGCCGGCCGGACAGCCACAGCCGGGTCCCGTCGGCGTTGACGTTGCCCATATCGGGGGTCCCGCCGCTGGGGATGGCCCAGTTTGCGACGATCTTCCTGGTGGTGAAGGAGATGACCGACACGGAGCCCCGATCACCGGTATGCGGGAACGGGACCATGTCGGAGGTCATCATGCCGCCCCGGTTGACGACGTAGAGATAGCGGCCGTCGCGGCTGGGGTACAGGCCGTGGGCCTCCGGGCCGGTCTGGACAAAGCCGGTTTTGGTGAGGGTGTCCCCGTCGATGAGGTGGACGCCGCCGGCGTTCATGTCGGCGACGTACCAGACCCGGCCCGCAGGATCGATCTTGATGTCCTGGGGGGCCGCGGTGCGTCCGAGATCGAGGTAGCCGAGGACCCGCTCGTGCGCCAGGTCGATCTTGACCAGTTGGCCGGCGAACTCGCAGGTGGCGATCGCATAGGTGCCGTCCGGGGAGAAGTCGACGTGGTTGACGCCCGCGCACCGGCTGYCCACGTCGAGGCTGTGGCGCAGGGCGAAGGTGTGCGGGTCGCGGAAGTCGACGCTGTGGTTCGCCTCGGCGATGACCATCGCGCTCTTTCCGTCGAGGGTGAAGTACAGGTTGTAAGGGTCGGTGACCGGTATGGCCCGGCCGGCGAGGCGCCCGGTCCGCGGGTCGATCGGTGACAGACTGTTCCCGACGTTGTTGTTGACCCACAGTGTCCGCAGGTCCCAGGACGGGACCACATGCTGCGGGCCGCGCCCCGTGGGGTAGGTGGCCACTACCCGCAGCGTGTGCTGGTCGATGACGCTGACCGTGCCGTCGGACAGGTTCGGGACATAGACGAGCTGCGGATCGTCGCGCACGACCGGGCTCAGCATCCCGGCATGGGCGTGGGCGTACACATCCACAGCAGTGGTGGTAGCACCAGCAACGGTGGTACCACCAGCAACGGCGGCGGTGGGGCTTGCTCCCGCCCTGRCCGGGGACGCAGGCGGTTGCGGGAGGGCTCCAGCGTTCGCAGCCTGGTTGCCCGGGTCACGGAGGACCCAGCCCGCCAGCAGGGCGACGACAAGGACCACCAGGCCGGCCAGCAGGATCGGGCCGTACGGCCGGGGCCGCTTCCCGGGCCGGGGTTGATGCGATTTCGCCCTGGTTGGCATGCCGACACGCTAGTACCGTCTTTTCACGCGGGGCCCTTCGACCCCGTCGGACGGTCGCATAATCGAATATGGTAGAAAGGCGTTTTACTGATCGCTTGCCTGGTTTTGCTGATCGCTTGCCTGGTTGTGATCTATCGTCGACACGAAGGCTCGTGTCGGGGTCTGGCCGCCCGTGGCCTCACGGTACCCGGCTGGTGATCCTGGGTGCCCATCGGGCGCCTCCAGTGGCCGGGATATCCCCGTAGCCGAGATACCCTCAGCGTCATGTCTCAGCCGGCCGGTCGTGGTACCTCTCGTCGTCAGTTCCTGGCTGTGGCCGGTACGGCGGCGGCTACGKGGCTGGCGGGCTGCGGTACCGGTGGCTCGACCCCCTCGGCGCCACCAGCGTCCTCAGGAGCAACGCCGTCACCCTTCGCCCCTGCCCTTGGCGGCACATCGGGTGAGACCGCGGCGGCCTCTTCCGCTGCCGGCGCGGCCGGCGGCCCGGAGCTGGTGCCGGGAGGCGCGGCGGCGGCGGTCACCCACGGACCGCGTGACCGGTCCCGGGTCGCGCTCACCTTCCATCTCGGCCCGCACGAGGCGGGTCAGGATCTGTCCCTGGCCCATCAGCTCCTCACCGACGCCGCCAGGCTCTCGGCACCGATCACCGTGTTTGCGGTCGGGCAATGGCTCGACCAGCACCGCGACCTCGTCCCCGTCATCCTCGCGGCCGGCAACGAACTGGCGAACCACACCTACACCCACCCGGCGCTGACGACGCTTCCAGCCGATCGGGTGACCGCGGAGATCACCGGCTGCCGGGACGTCCTGGCCCGACTGGCCCCGACGCAGGGCCGCTACTTCCGGCCCTCCGGCACGAGCACCGCCACCCCGCTGATCCTCACCGAGGCCGGCGCCGCCGGGTACCGCACGGTTGTGGACTTCRACGTCGACCCGCTCGACTACACCTCCCCCGGAGCCGACACCGTCGTCGCGCGGGTGCGGGCCGGCACCCGGCCAGGCTCCATCGTGAGCATGCATTTCGGCTACCCGGGCACCGTCAGCGCGTTCCCCCGGATCGTCGCGAACCTGCGCACGGCCGGCCTCACCCCGGTACCGGTCCACGACCTGCTCACCTGACCTCGGAAGGGCCGGCCCGGGTGAAACTCCTTGGCTCCTTGGCCGGGCATTTCTTGACCGGGAGTTTCTTGACCGGGCATTCCTCGGGCCCTTCCGACCAGGACGAGATCGTCGCTTCCGCGGAAATGTTGCCGTTGTCAGCCGACGGCGCGGGAGGTGCCGAACATGGTATCCAGGGTGACCGGCTGAAGGTTGCGCTGCTCGATCAGTTGTTGGACCTTGTCGAACAGGCCGAGGATGGTCTGGTGGTTGGCGTGGCCGAGCATTATCGTGCCTGGCTTGAGGTACTGCTCGGCAAGCCCGATGAGCTGCTGCGGGGTGAGTGTGGTCGAGTCGCCGAAGCTGCCGTTCCACAGCAGGACCCGGGTGTAGCCGAGCTCGCCCACGAGCCCGTCGACGTGGGGGTTGTGGGCGCCGTAGGGCGGACGGAACCAGGGCCGGCTGGTGATCCCGAAGGTTCGCTGAATCCACTGCTCGTTCCGCTCTATATCGGCCCGGATCGCGGTGTCCGTCTCGTGCAGCAGGTTCTTGTGGGTCCAGGTGTGGTTGCCGATCTGCACCTGGCCGGACTCCACCAGCGGACGCAGGACGTCGGCGTGGCGGTCCCAGATCGCCCGGTAGGCGCCGTTCGGCGAGAACGTGATGGGGATCTTCGATCGCTGGGCGAACGCCACGTAGCCGGCGACCGTCGCGGCATCGTAGCCGTCGTCGATCGTCAGGGCGATCTGCTGGGTCCGGGCGGGTGCCTGGAAGGTCACGGTGGGTCGGCCTGGATGCGGCGGGRGCATCGGCGGAAACGAGGGCGACGGACCTGTGACCACTCCATCCCCGGGCGTGGCTACGGAATTCCCGGGCGTGGGTACGGGTGCGACCGCTGGGACGGGGCCAGGGCCGCGCACGGTGTCGGTGGCGTGGGTGTCGGGCTTGGCGGGCGCCGTGCCGGCCGAGCATCCGATCAGCGCCTGCGCGGCGCCGATGCCCAGTAGGGAAAGGAGCATCCGTCGATCCATAGACCGACATTAACGGACATATGATTACGCTTTACCATCGGTGCGTGTAATCGCGGTTCTTCCTTGTCGAGTTGCTTCGTATGTTTCTCGAAGGGATCATGCGGTGGCCGTCCCCTTTACAGACCGCCACTCTGGGGTGTCGTAGGACCGTCGCGGAGTGGCGCAGGACTGTTCTGGGGTGGCGCAGGACTGTTCTGGGGTGTCGCAGGACTGCTACTCCACGTGCATCACATCCGTGGACTCCACTCCACGGCCTGTCATCATGACGGTATGACGGGTAGCGATCTCGGGCGATGCCGGTGGARCATGCTCGTGGTGGGTCTGGTGGCGGCCGTGGTGGTCGCGGGTTGCCGTGACACGGGCRCAGCGGAGGTATCCCGTAGCCRGCAGAACGTCGCRKCAGCGACATCGCAACCTTCTGTGACGACGGTGACACGTTCGCGGCAGGCGATGGTGACCGTGCAGGCGGGACGCTCGCGCACAGTCGTCGGGCTGAGCGCGGTGGCCCTGCACGGCAGGGTCACCGGGCCCGCGGCATCCACAGCGTGGACGATGCTGTCGGGACCGGCCCCGGCCCGATTCGCCGGTGACGCGCCGGACACGACGGTGACCCTCCCGGCTCCGGGCAACTACGTGTTCCAACTGACCGCGACCGACCGGTCCGGCCGTTCACGATCCTCGCGGACCAGGCTGACCGCGCTGCGCTACGTCGCGCTGGGTGACTCGTATTCCTCCGGGGACGGAGCCGGCCCCGTCGCCGACTACCTCCCGGGCAGCTACCGGCCATTCGGTGGCTGCCGACGCTCGACCGATGCCTACCCGGCTCTCGTCCACGCCGCCCTGGCCACCAAGGACCCGCCGCCGTCCGCGACGTCTGATCCACTGTTCACCTTCGGGGCCTGCGCGGGCGCACGCACTCGGGACTTCTCCACGTCGCAGGGGCCTGGCACCCCACCACAGGACACCTATCTGGACGGGTCGGCCGACACCGTCGGACTGGTCACCCTCACCGTCGGCGGCAACGACATCGGTTTCGCCGACATCGCGGTCTACTGTGYGGCACTGCACGTGACCACACTTCTCCCGTCCTGTCGGGACCACTCCGCACCGGCCGTGGGGGCCGCTCTGAACACCCTGCAGCCACAACTCACCGCGACCTACCGGGCTGTCCGACGGGCCCGCAGCCTCGCCCCCGGGGCACGGATCCTCGTCCTGGGCTATCCCCGGCTGTTCCCCGACGCTCTGGACGCACCCTGCCCGGTCAGCGTCCTCGGGAAGCTGGGGGTACGCATCCAGCCGGCCGACGCGGCCTGGTTCAACCAGACCGTCCACGACCTCGACAACACGATCCGCGCCGCCGCGAGGGCGGCCGGCGTGACCTACGTGGACACCGAAAACGCCTTCGCCGGGCACGAGTTCTGCAGCAGTACAGGCAGCCCTCCCGACGTCGACCTCCTCGGAACGCCGTTCTCCGCCGCGTTCCACCCCAACGGCCAGGGGCAGCGTGCGCTGGCCACCGCGATCACCGCCGCCTATCTTCCCACCGGCCGTTGACATCATTCGAGGTTGACATCATTCGAGGTTGACACATCCGAGACTGACACATCCGAGACTGTCTCCGGGTCGGTCAAAAACACCCCGGTCAAAAACACCCCTAGTCGGCGAGAACCAGGCGGTGGAGTTTGTCAGGGTCGAGGATCAGGTCGATGGTGGCGATCCGGCCGTCGCGCACGGTGAGGCCGGCGACGGCGATGACACCGGTCGATGCGCGCGCGACGATCCCGGCGGTGCCGTTGACCAGGGCTGGCTGGCAGTGCCGCGCGAAGCGGGGGCCTTGGATGGCGGTGTGCTGTGCGACGTCCGCGGAGCCGGTGAGCAGCGTGGGCATGAGCCGGGTGCGTGAGCCGGTGTCGACGCGGAACACGACGTCGGGATCGAGCACCGCGACGAGGGCGTCGAAGTCGCCGGCCCGGGCTGCGGCCAGGAACGCGGCGACGACCTTGCGCTGTGCGGCGAGGTCGGGGTCCGGGACCGTCGGGGCGCCTCGCACCCGCCGTCGGGCGCGGCTGGCGAGCTGGCGGGCCGCGGCGGGGGTCCGGTCGACTATCGGGGCGATCTCCTCGAACGGCACGGCGAACATGTCGTGCAGGACGAACGCGAGCCGCTCGGACGGGGTGAGCGTCTCGAGCACGACGAGCAGCGCCAGGCCGACGGAGTCGGCGAGCACGGTCTGCTGCTCCGGGCCGTCACCGTCCTCGGCGCTGACGATCGGCTCGGGCAGCCAGGTGCCCACGAAGTCCTCCCGGCGCGCCTGGCGGGCACGCAGCATGTCGATGCATACCCGACCCACGACCGTCGTCAGCCAACCGCCGAGGTTGTTGATCGCCTCGTCGCCGGAGCGGCTCAGCCGCAGCCATGCCTCCTGGACGGCGTCCTCGGCCTCGCTGAGCGAACCGAGCATGCGGTACGCGACCGCCTGCAGCCGCGGGCGCTGGCGCTCGAACTGCTCGGCCTGCCACGTCGCATCCTCCATTGCCTGCACCTCTCGCTTGCACCCCGCCGAACCAGCCTCTCCTGAGCAGTTGACGAACGCGGCACCGCCGATGTGACGACGCCACCCGTCCGGGTCCGGGGGACGGCTGGTGGCTGGTGGCCGGTGGCCGGTGGGCACGGCGGTCACATCTGTCCGGCGGGATCCGACAGACATCCGACGGACATCCGACAGGCAGGTGATCCGCGTACCCGCGGGTCAGGAGGAGCGCAGCAATGAGGATTGTCGTGTTCGGAGCGAACGGGCCGACTGGCCGGCTGCTGACCGAGCAGGCGCTGGCCGCCGGTTACGACGTCGTCGCGGTGACCAGGCGCCCGGCGGAATTCCCGATCACGCACGAACGGCTCGACGTCGTGGGGGCCGACGTGCACGACGCCCAGGCCGTCGATCGGGCCGTCGAAGGAGCCGACGTGGTGCTGTCGACGCTTGGCGTGCCGTTTACGCGCGAACCGATCAACATCTACAGCGACGGAATCCGGAACATCACTGCGGCGATGTTCCGGCACGGGGTCAAGCGAGTGGTCGTGGTGAGCTCGAGTGCCACCGAGCCGCATCATCATGCCGATGGCGGTTTCCTGCTCAATCGGGTCCTCCAGCCGCTGATCACCGCGACGATCGGCAAGACGACCTACCGCGATATGCGCCGCATGGAGGAACTTCTGCGCGATAGCAACCTAGATTGGACGATCATGCGTCCCTCGGGTCTGTTCGACGCGCCCGCCGTGACGAGCTACGAGCTTCACGAGGACCAGGCGCCGGGTATCTTCACCAGCCGCGCGGACCTGGCCGCGAGCCTGCTCGAACAGGCGATCGAGGTACGGTTCGTACACAAGGCGGTCGCCGTGACGACCCGCGAAGGCGCCCCGACGCTATTTCAGATGTTGCGCCGGGAGGCATTCAAGCGGGACTGACCTCAGTAAACGCGGCCAGCAGCCGGGGCCGGCCTCATGGGACAGGACGGCCGGCGCCCGGCTGACGGCGTTGTTCGTTACTTGTTTCGCTATTCGCTATTCGCTATTTGCTTAGTGYGGCGACGGTGTTCAGCGTCTTGCCGGAGCTGGACGTTCCACCCAGCACGTACACCCGGCCGTCACCACCGGTCGCCGCGGCATGCCCGGCCCGGGTCGAGGGGGAGCTGGTCGGTCCGGCGGCCCACCGGTCGTCCTTCGGGGTGTATACCTGCACCGCCCCGGTGACGTTCCCGGCGCTGTCCCGCCCGCCGATGATGTAGACCCGGCCGTCGGGGCCGGTCGCCCCGGCGGCACCCGCGACGCCGTCCGGCAGGTCGGACATCTGGGCCCACGAACCCTTCTCGGCCGCTTTCGAACCCGGTGTATAGGCGAAGACGTCGGTGGCTGCCCGCGCTGCGGAGCCGCCGCCAGCCCCGATGCCGCCGGCGGCCAGGATCCGGCCGTCCGGCAGGGCCGTCAGGACCGGAGCCCTGTTCCCGGATGGCGGCGCCCCGGCCGTCGACCAGCTGTCCGAGCCGGGGTCGTAGATCGCCAGGGTCTTCGCGTCGAGAACGTAGATCCTGCCGTCGGTGCCGCGGGCCGCGCTCGGGTCACCCATGGCGCTCGGCAGGGGCTTCCCCGTCGACCAGCTTCCGCTGGACGGGGTGTACACCTCGACGATGTCCGTGGGCTGGTTCGAGCTGCCGGACCGGCCGCCGATCGCGTAGATCCGGCCATCGAGGTCGGTCGCGGCGGCGAGGTGGGTACGCGCGGTCGGCAGATCGGGCGCGTCCGTCCAGGCGTTCTTCCGCGGGTCGTAGACCTGGACCGTCCCCACCGGCGTCAGGGGTGCGACGCCCGGCGGTGACGTGGGTGAGCCGGTGCCCGTCGGTGTCCCGGGCGTGGTCGGTGAACCGGTCGGACTCGCGCCGGGTGATCCGGTCAACGTCGCGGTGGGCAGGTCGGTGGTCGGGCTGGTGGTYGGGTCATCGGTTGACGGRCCGAGCGGACCGGCCAGTGGCTTCCGGGTCAGGCTCGCCGGACCCACCGTCGATGTCGTCGTCGCGGAACTTCCGGGCGTCCCGGTGGGGGCCGGCGACTGCGTCGGTGATGCGGGTGCGGTTGGCGAAGTGGGTGTGGTGGTTGGTGAAGTGGGTGTAGTCGGTGACGCGGTCGGGCCGGGCGTCCCCGTAGGCGATCCCGGGGCGCCGCCGCCGGCGCCCGTCTCGGCGGCCTGGCCGCCGATCGCATAGATTCGTCCGTCACATCCCGTGGTGGCCGCGAGATGGACACGGGGAGTCGGCAGGGCGGTAACCGTCTCCCAGCTTTGCAGTGGGCCGGCGATCTGGGGCAGCGACGGGCATCTGCTCGTCGGGCTGCCGGTCGGTGCTGCCGCCTCGGCCACCGAGCTGAGCAGCCCCGGCGCGGCCAGGGYTGCTGCCAGCGTGGCGGTCAGGACGAAGGYGCGCGAGGCGCACCGACGTGATGTACGGGACCAGTTCATGAAGTCTCCCCCCTCTGAGGACCGCGGGTGCGGCCCTGACCGACGGGTGGATGGCATGGGTAGATGACGGTGCACGCACGAGAACTAGCTGTACGTTGTGCATCCTGACGTTGTGCATTCCCATTGATTCGAAGAGTAATCACCATTGGGTTCGGTGCCCGCGGGTCCACCCGGACGGGACGAGTGGGCCTGACGTGGTGCGGGACCATCCCCCGACGGGGGTGAGTGGCGCGGGTCAGAGGTGGCCGCGGCGGACCAGCAGGGCCAGGACGCAGGCCGACGGGGCCATCGGCAGCCATACCGTGATCATCCGGTAGCCGAGGACCGCCGCGAGCGCGATGGCGGCGGACTGGCCGGCAGCCATGATCGCTGCTGTCAGGGCCGCGTCGAGCGAGCCGAAGCCGCCCGGCGAGGGCACCAGGGCCGAGGCCGCGCTCGCCGCGAAGTAGATCGCGAATACCGCGCCGACCCCGAGCGGAAGGTGCAGCGCACGCATGATCGCCCACAGGGTCGCGGCRTGCAGCATCGGGATGGCGGCCGAGCCGCCCCACAGCAGGGCCGCCCGGCTCGGCGACTGCAGGGTGGTCTTCATCGACCGTAGGTGGTCGACGACGCCCGCCCATGCCCGGCGGGCCGCCCGGCGGACCGGGGCGATCAGCCAGCCGAGCAGGCCGAGCAGAGCGAGCCCGGCGAGCACCGCCGGGACCACCATGGCCACCGGCTCGCCGCGGGGTAGGCGTGCCACGTCCACCGGCAGGAATCCCCCCGCCAGGAGCATGATCAGCACGGCCAGGTGCGTGGTGACACCGGCGGCGGTGTCGAGGCCCACCGCCGTCACCGCCTCCCGCAGGGTCAGCCCCGCACGATGCAGGAAACGAAGCTTCACCGCGCCGACCCCGAAGCCCGCCGGCAGCACGTGGTTGGCGACGCTGCCGGCGACCTGGACCGCGAGCAGCGGACCCACTGGCAGGGGCCGGGCCACCGTGCCCTGCTGGCAGGCCGCTCCCGCGATCCAGGTCAACTGGGCGACAGCGACCGCGCCCACCAGCCAGGACGGGTGGGCGCGCGTCAACGCGTCGACACCGCTCTCGACCGTTGTCCACGAACGCGCGAGCCAGACCACCGCCAGCAGCGGCGCGGCCACGGCTGCAACCCCCTTCGCCCGGATGTATCCCATCCGCCGTCTCGCCATGGAATTCAACCGCCTTGGCTCACATCGATCCGGTCTGGAACGATGTCGTCCGAAATCATGCCGCTGGGCCCGATGTTGCTCGAGACGACGCCATCCGGGACCTCCCGATGCGCCGCCGAGGATCCGAAAGAGTGTCCCGCGACACCCTCAAGATCGGAATCTGGCCCGCCCGCGAGCAGTCCGGCGAGCCGCCGGCTCAACTCACCCCAGTTCCAGTTCCGGCACATCCAGTCCCGTCCGGCGAGGCCCATCCGGGCGGATCTCTCGGGGTCGTCGAGCAGGTCGGCGACGGCCGTCGCCACGGCGTGCCGGTCGCGGCCGTCCACGACGACGCCGGTGCGACCGGGCAGGACGACGTCGGGTGCCCCGCCCTGGGCACCGGTGACGACCGGCAGGCCGCTCGCCGCCGCTTCCAGGGCGGACAGTCCGAGACCTTCGAGGTCCAGGCCGAGCAGGCGGGTGCGGGACGGCATTGCGAAGACGTCGGCGGCGTCGAGATAGGCCGGAAGATCCTGCTCCGTGACCGCGCCGGCGAAATGCACCGCGTCGGCGACGCCCACCTGGGTGGCGAGCCGTCGCAACCGGTCCGCGGCGGGACCCTGCCCGACCAGCAGCAGCCGTGCGGCGGGATGACGTCGCAGGACCACCGGCCAGCCTCGGATGAGCATGTCCTGCCCCTTGCGCGCCACCAGGCGGGCCACGCAGATCACGACCGGTCGGTCCGACCAGCCGTGTTGCCGGCGGATCTCCTCGCCCCCGACCCGCGGCCGGAACCGTCCGGTATCCACCCCGCCGGTCAGCCGCGCGAGTGTCGTGCCCGGCGGGGCGACGGCGAGCAGCCGGCGCCGGGTGAACGCCGTCAGATAGGTCAGGACGTCGGCCCGGGCGGCGACCGCTCGGACGAGCGACCACCCGCCGGGCAGCCGGGACCAGGCGACCTCGTGCCCGTGGCTCGACGATACCACCCGGGAGATCCCGGCCGTTCGCAGCGTCGGGGCGAGCAGGCCGAGCGGCGCCGCGGTGGGAAACCAGGCCGCCTCGCAGTGCTCGGACCGCACGACCGATCGCAGGAGGCGCCGGGATCCGGGGGAGGTGAGGATCCTCTCGTCCATGCGGATCACCGGGAAGGGCAGCGTCCGGTCGAAGGCGGCGGCGCTGGGGGCTGCCGGCGCCACGACCACCACCCGGTCAGCCGGAAGCCCGGCCGCGAGATGGTAGGCGAACGTCTGGATGCCGCCGAGCACCGGGGGGAACTTGTCGGCGACCACCAGCATGCTTGGCACGTCGACCAGGCCGGTACCGGCCCCGGCGGTACCGGCCCCGGCAGGATCGGTACCTGAGGCCGGTCCGCTCCTCGCAGGGCGGATCGGCGCGTTCGGATCATCGGTGGGGCCCGGCGGGAGGGGAAGTTCCCTCACGCGTCGTCCGGCCGGCGACAGGGCTGAACGAGCGGCATCGGGCGTGTGGCGTCCCGGTTGACGGGATGCGACGGCAGGGGGTGACCCTTCATGAAGGGAGATGATTGCAGCCTCACGATGTGGCGCTAATGAGACCTGCGATCGTGACGAGCGTCCGCGCCAGGGGCGCATCCCGTGGCGAGCTGGACGGCGGCGGCCCGTGGGGCACGGGACTCCTGGAACCGCCCGGGAGCCTGGGCGTCGGTGCCGGTCCTCTCCTTCGGCCCCACGCCGGCGAGCGAGTACGCCTTCCAGTTGACCGCCGATCTACTGATCCACGGCTGGGATCTGGCGCGGGCGATCGACATGCACGGCCGGCGGGCCGGTGACACCTCGTCGGTGGCGGGTGTCGGCTCTGACCGGGACCTCGTGCACCGGGTCCACGAGCAGCTGGCGTCGCAGATCGACGCCTGGCGGGCGGCCGGCATCTTCGCCCGCCCGGTGCCGGTCCCGGATGACGCCGACGAGTGGACGAGGTTGCTGGCCCTCACCGGCCGCTCGCCCGACTGGCGGCCCGGATCCGGCGGATAGCTCGGCACGACGGATATCAGCACAAGAGCACAAGGGATATCGACACAACGGATATCAGCACAATGGGTAGATGAGGATGGGGGCGCCCGACCCCCCGGGTGCGGAGGTGGCCGGGGCCGTGYAGCTGTGTCGCGGGCTCGGTGCCGTGGGTGTAGGCGGATACTCGCCACTCGGCACCGGGCTTGGCACCGGGTGTTTCGCCCCGCCCACCTCCGTCGGCGTCGGTGACGCGGTGGCCGACGAAGGCCCGCTCTTCRGGGAGGGRCCCGCCGTCAGTGACGAGGGATCCGTGAGTGACGAGGGATCCGAGCCGCCGCCGATGCCCAGCCTGCCGATCGCCGCTGGCAGCGAGCCGTCCTTGGCGATGGCGAGGTCGGCCGCTGYCGCGGCGCCCTCGGCGCGTCCCCAGCTCACCCGTAACCCGGACGTCGCGATCAGACCGCCGACGGCGAACGCGGCCACGGCGCTCACGACGACGAGTAGGGCCAAGAGCAGCCGCACGGTGCGACGGTCACCGGAATCCACCGGAACGCTCACGACCGTCTCCGACCGTCCGGTATATCGATACCTGGAGTGAATACCCGTGAGCACAACTGTAGGCGTCGGTATCGGGCGGCGGCCACGGAATCCCTCCGCATTGGGTGACCGTAGCGGATCGCGACGGGCTCCAAGGGACAGCGGCACGCCGGATGGGAGTCGGATCTCGGGTCGAGGGGCCGCCGGGTCCCGCCGGGCTCAAGAGCTCAGGACGCCGACTCCTGTCCCGGCTCCTGTCCCGGCTCCCATCCCGCCACTCGGTCCCGCCTCCCGCTCGGCCAGCAGCACCGCGAGGTCGTCCTGCAGCCTGCCATCCACGTGGGCGCGCAGAGCCCCGGCGAGACGGTCGAGCGCGTCGTCCTGGCTGCCGCCCCGCAGCAGGTCCAGATGATCGTCCAGAGGGAAGAACCGCCCCCGGCCGTCCCGGGCCTCGGTGAGACCGTCGGTGAACAGCAGCATCCGATCGCCGACCGCCCAGCTCGCCATCGTGACGGAGAAACGCTCGGCCAGCCCGAGCGGCGGACTCGGCGACTTCAGTTCCAGCGTGGTGCACTCGTCCGCCGAGACCAGTCGTGGCGGGTGATGCCCGGCCGAGCACAGGCCCAGCCGACCGTCCGGGTGGATGTCGACGATGAGCGCCGTCACGAAGTCCTCGGGTTCGGCCTCCCGACCCACCGCGCGGGCGCAGGCGGCGGCCACCTGTTCCGGGTCGAGCCAGGTCACTGCCGCCTCGCGGAAGGCACCGAGCACTATCGAGGCCAGCCGGACCGCGGGCAGGCCCTTGCCGCGGACATCGCCGATGATCATCCGGATGCTCTGCGAGGTGGAGACGACCTCGTAGAGATCGCCACCCACCGACGCCTCCTGGGCGGCGGAGAGGTACCGAGCCGCGAAACCGGCCCCGTTGAGCCGGCTCGGGACCGCCGGTAGCAGTGCCCGCTGCGCGACCTAGGCGACCGCTTTGACCTGGTGCAGTTGTGAGCGTTGCCGTTCCCGGCACACGCAGATGCAGACCGCGATCACGGACTGGAGGGCGACCAGCGTGGTTGCGGCGAGATGCGGACCGGTCCCGAACCAATGATCCCAGAAGCCGGAGAGGAGCGCCGCGATCACTGCCAGCGCTCCGACCGCGGCGGTGACCCGGGGTGGACTGGCCGCCGCGATGATCAGTGGCCCGAGACCGAAGTACCCGACCAGGATCAGCCCGGGCGTCGCGTCGAGGATGACGACCGTGACGAGGACGAGCGTTCCGGCTATGAGGGGACGGACGTCCTCCACCCCGCCGAGCCCCTCTAATCCGCCGGGCCCCTCCACCCTGCCGAGTCCGCCGAGTCCGCCGAGTCCGCCAGCGCCTGAACGACGTCTTCGCATGGGTCATTGTCCCGGCCGGATCGGGATCCCGTGAGAGGGCCTCGCATTTCGGCTATTCGGTAACATCCCGCTACCCGTAAGGTCAGATCGGGCCGTGGACCAGGTCGGGCCGTGGACCAGGTCGGATCGGGTGCCCGTCGGGTCAGATCGTCAGATCGCGTGGGCCGAGCGTTCTCCCGGCTGATGGAGGTGCCAGCGCTCGCTGTCCTCCACCTGCGCCGCGAGGGAGATCAGCAGGGTCTCGCTGTTCGCCGGCCCCATCAACTGGGCGCCGACGGGCAGTCCCGCCGCGGTGCGTCCGGCCGGTACGTTGACGGCCGGCCAACCGAGGACGTTCCACGGCCAGGTGTAGGGACACGCCGCCACGATCGCCTGGTCGGTGGCCCAGTTGCTCTCCCGGTTGAGCTCGCCCACCCGGGGCGGCGGAGTGGCGGTCGTCGGGGCGAGTATGACGTCCACCCGCCGGAAGACGCGGCCGATGTTGAGCCGGGCCAGTGGTTCCGCGGCGCGTGTCAGCGGGAGGAACGGGCGCAGCATCCGTCCGGTCCGCGCGTTGGCCATGGTCCGCGGGTCAAGCAGGGTGGGATCGGGCACCCGCCCGGCCCAGTCGCGGATGCCGTCCATGGACCGCGGCAGGAAAATCGTGCCAAGCAGGCCGTAGGGCGGCTCCACCGGCACGATGTCATGCCCGCAGCGGGCCAGGATCTCGGCCATCCGTTCCACGGCGGCCCGGACGGCCGGATCGAGGGCCACCGGCATCCCGCTGTACGGGTGGTGCAGGGAGAGCCCGATCCGCAGGCGGGGAGGGGGATGGCCGGCGGCGGTGAGGAACGGCTCGGCCGGCGCCGGCGGTCGAGCGCGGTCGATGGGCAGGCTGCCGGACAGGACGTCGAGCAGCAGGGCCCCGTCGGCGACGGTTCGGGTTAGCGGGCCGTAGACAGTGAGCCCGTTGAACTGCTCGCGGACCGGGGCGCTCGAGATGCGCCCCCGCTGCGGTTTGATCCCGACCAGGTGGGTCCAGGCGGCGGGGATGYGCACGGAGCCCGCCCCGTCCGAACCGATCGCAGCCGGTACCAGCCCCGCGGCCACCGCGGCCGCCGCGCCTCCGGAGGAACCGCCGGGAGAGTAGTCGAGATCCCACGGGTTGCGGGTCACCCCGAACGCCTGGCCCTCGGTGAACGGCCACTGCCCGAACTCGGGGGTGTTGGTCTTGCCGATGATGATGGCACCGGCCGCCTTCAGCCGTCGCACCATCTCGCTGTCCCGGACCGCGGGGGGGAACTCCCCCATGGCGCCGAAGGCCGTGGGGGTACCGGTCAGGTCGGTGTCATCCTTGATCGCAATGGGCACGCCGAGTAGCGGTCGCCATCCCGGCGTGCTCCACCAGCCGCCGCGGCCGTCCCGGCCGGGACGGCCGCGGCGGGCGGCGAGCGCGACGTCCGCCGCCTCGGCCTCTGTCAGGGCCGCCTCGGCCCGTACCCAGCGGAAGGCGTTAAGGGTGGCCTGGGTCGCCGCTGTCCGGGCCAACGCGGCTTCGACGAGCTCGCGGGACGTCATCTCGCCGGAGGCGAGGCGTGCGGCCAGTGTGCGGATGCCTTCGAGCGGACCGTTCCGGTCGGCTGCGGAGGGCATTGTGGGCACATCCGACATCAGCCACCCCCTGACGCTCATGGCTGCTGTCCGAACCGTAGCCGACGCCGGGTCGTCCGCACCGTCGATCGCCTGATACCTCCCATTGTCCCCTGCTGTGGGCAGGTTGGGGAGAGATGAGCCATGATCGATATATTAGCCGTTATGTGGCATTTATGTGTTTGTGGATAGTGTTGGGCATCGGTGACGCGGCCCCGTGTCCTGTCAGGGCGTCTACATCGGGTTATCCGCATTGATTCCGGGTATGACGATGAGAAGTACGGCTAGTGAACATCCCGCCCGGTCGGCTTTCTCCGCGAGTCACGGGGAGCCGGCGGCAGGTCTGATCGCAGATGTGGCCTGATCGCAGATGTGGCTCGGCGAGGTGGTCCGCGTCGGTCCCGGTCGGACGGGCCGAGCGTGATGCCAGCTCAGCCGTTGACCAGCTCAGCCGTTGACCAGCTCAGCCGTTGACCAGCTCAGCCGTTGACCAGCTCAGCCGTTGATTCCAGATCGGACCCGGTCTCCAGGTCAGACACCGACACCTTCCAGGGAGGAACCGAACGATRCCAATGGACCCGAGTTCAGTGATGCCGGAGCCCGCACGGACCGCGTCGCTTCCCGCCGACGACACGACCACGGCTCCGTTCGCGTGCCCTCCGGTCCCCCCGGTCCCGACCGGTACCGAGAGGGTAGGTGCCGGCCCGGCACCCGGCCTGAACGGTCACGCTTCCCCGGCGCCGAGCCCCGACGTCATCGCCGCGACCACCTCCGCCTCACGTGTCACCGGCCCGGGAAACGTCACCGGCCCGGGAAACGTCAGGGAGCCGGGAAACGTCAGGGAGCCGGGAAACGTCAGCGGCCCGGACCTGGCCGGCCCGGACATGACCACCCCGGGCGCCAGGGCCAGAGTGGCCGGCGGAGCCGCCGAGGTGCGCCAGAAGGTCAACGAGGCCGTCCAGACCCTTGCTCCCCATGTGTCGGTCGCCACCGAGAAGACGAAGGGGGCGGCCGAGAAGACCCTCGCCACCAGCGGGAAAGCCGCGCGGTCCGTCGGGCAGCGGATGCGGAGCAACCCGAAGGCCACGGGTGGGGTCCTGGCCGGCACGGTGGTGCTGCTGCTGGTGGTCCGGCGGGGACGGCGGCGCCGGGGATGAGTAATCCAACCACCTCGTAGGGAGAAAACTAATGATCACCTTCATCGTCGTCATGATTCTGCTCGGACTTGTCGCCGGGGCCGTCGCACGCGTGTTGCTGCCCGGCCGGGATCCCATCGGGATTCTCGGCACCATTGTGGTGGGAATCATCGGATCTTTCGTCGGAGGATTCCTCGGCTACGTCCTGTTCAATAAGGATGTCGGCGAAGGCGCTCTGCAGCCGTCCGGCATTCTCGGGTCCATCATCGGTGCCATCCTGGTTCTCCTGGTGTGGCGGAACGTGGGGGGCCACGGCGGCCGGTCGGGGTCGACCCGCAGCCGTCGTTACGCCCGCCGGTAATCGCGATACCCGCCGGCGACCGGGTGACCGCGATCCGGTCAGCAGCACACAGAGCACCTGCTCTGACCCGACGCCTGCTTCGGCCTGGGTCCTCCACCTGCGGAGGAGCTGGGCCGGAGCCTTCGGTGGTGTCGTTATGCGCCTGTGGTGTCGTTTGGCGCCTGCGGTGTCGTTTGGCGTCGGGTCGATTCCCCTGGCTGCGCCGCGTCGTCATCGTCGTCGTCGTCGCGGGGCGGTGGAGAAGAAGCGGAGCTGTCATGCTCGCTGGTCTCGCTGGTCTCGCTGAAGTTCCGCGCCCGTTCCGCGGCGTCGGCACTCGCGCCGGAGAACAGCCGGGCGTCCTCGGCGGCGTCGGCAGGCGCACCCGTGGGCGCGGTGCTCGTCCCGCCGTCCGTACCGGTCTCCGCCTCCCGGCTCGCGCTGCCGGCGGCGGTAACCGCGGCCGAGTTCGTGGCATCCATGATCGTGGGGGAGAGGAGACCTTGCACTGGGACGGGAACCGCCCGCGCTGGTTCTTCGCCGCGGCGGATGCCGTTCGTCTTGCGGAGCCGGTCGGACCTGCCGTCGGGATGGTCTCCATCGGGATGGTCGCCGTGGGGATGGTCGCGGCCGTGGAGATAGTTGTGCCGGCCGTTGCCGGACGGATCGGGGTGGCGGCCGTCGCGGTCATCGGCCCGGCCCTGATCCGGGATGCGCAGACCGAGCAGGTGCGCGGAGGCGTCGAACTCGATGCGGGTCCGGGGCAGAGCTGTCGGATGGTTGTGCTGGACCCATCGGACGAGTGCCTCGCGCATGTGGCAGCGCAGGTCGAACACGGTCGGTCCGTCCTTGCCGCTGACCAGGACGCGGATGCGGATGTGATCATCGATGGCGTCGGTGACCTGCAGGACGCAGACTCGCTTGTCCCACAGGTCCGTGGCGTCCAGGACCCGGTGCATCTCGGCCCGCATCTCGYCGATCGGGATTGCCCAGTCCAGGTCCAGCTCGACGGCACCGAGGACCGCGGACTCCTTGCGGGTCCAGTTCTGGAACGGTGTCGTGGTGAAGTAGGTCGACGGAAGGACCATCCGCCGGTCATCCCAGATGTGGACGACGACGTAGGTGAGAGTGATCTCCTCGATCCTGCCCCACTCCTTCTCGACCACCACCACATCGTCGACCCGGATGGCGTCGGTGAAGGCCAGTTGGAGTCCGGCGAAGACGTTGGACAGTGAGGTCTGGGCGGCCAACCCCGCGACGATGCCGACCACGCCGGCCGAGGCGAAGATGCTGGCGCCGGCGACGCGGACGCTCGGGAACGTCATGAGCATCGAGGCGCCCGCGATGATCGAGATGATGGCCACCGTGATCCGTCGGAGCAGGGTGACCTGGGTGCGCACCCGGYGGGCATGCCGGTTGTCGACGATATCCATTCGGTAGCGGGCGAGCGCGAGGTCCTCGAAGGCGAACGCGAGCACCGTGACGCACCAGGCGATTCCAGCGATAAGGGCGACATTAGACACTCGCAGGGCTGYCCCGGTCCAGGTCTGTTCAGCCGTGGAGGTGAGGCCGACGAGCAGGGCCACCAGCACGAGCGTGAGTCGCGTCGGCCGCTTACCGCGCTGTGCGAGATCGGCGACGATCTCCGAATGGCGGCCGATCCGTCTGGCCATGCGGTGCAGCAATACGGAGACGGCCAGGGCCAGCAGGACCGCACCGCCCAGGATCGTCAGGACGGCGACGGTCGATTGCATGTCGGAGAAGGACAGATCGGGCGCGGCGCTCAGACGCACAGACAGGCTCCTCGTCCTGGGCCATGGTCAGGGATGAAAAGGCTCGATGTCGGCCTGGGATACGGGTCCGGGTCACAGTGTGCCCGGTTGCCGTTCCCCGCGCCGGGGCCCAGCGCAGGGCTCCGATGGCAGTCGCAGCGAGGGCGTAGCAGTCACATGCATGGGGTTGGTCTGCCCGGAACATTCAGATCCAATGAAGTGATCCGAATCACGTCTGCCTGAAGGGTGGGGCGGACGATTGCGGTGGGTCCCCATCCGACTTCGTTCACGAATATAGACGTGTGGTGCGGACAAGAAAAACGTGGTTCTACCGGCGTCGCCATAGGTGTGATCGTGACACGAACGGGTCCTTCGCGGAAACACGCCGTCCTCCGTCGCCAGATTGTGTCTCGTTGAAAATAGCTACCTGGCAGGGAAGAAAGGTACGCGGGTCTGCAAGATATGGTGTCAACTGCTCGGCGCCGAGCCGGCCGTGGTGGAACACGTCGAGTTCGACGTGTTCCAGAATGCGACCGCCACCCATTCACGGYGGCGAAAGTGGGACTGGAGGCGATGCTCCTGCTGTAGAATCTTTTGTCCAGGTGTGGAAGGGGTATGGGAGTGTGTCGCTGGCGGACCTGGGGTATCGCCCCGCCTACGTGGAGACGCCGGTGTTCGTAGCAGTTGTCGCTAGATCAATGTTCCCGGGGGGGCAGGAAGCGGTACATCACGTGGAGGTCGACGTCGCCGAGCCAAGGATGGCGGAAGGCCGCCGGAAGGGTCCCGACGAGGCGGAACGCCAGCGAGCGCCACAGCGCGACCAACCGTGGATTGGCTGCGACGACGGCGTTGAGCTGCATCGCCCGGTAGCCGAGATCGGCCGCGTACTCGATCATCTGCTCCGCGGCCTGCCGGCTGACGCTCTCCCAGCGGTCGCCTTCGGCTCCCCGGCCGCCGTAGTAGCTACGTCCCCCGTACGGCCCGTAGCCCCGGTACATTCCGGCCCCGCCGCGCGGAGCCCCGTGATCCACCCGCTTAGGATCAACGAGCAGCATCGCCTGGACGACATGATCTCCCAGACCCGGCTGACTCGGTGTGAGCAGCGCGGTCGCGACGATCGAGGTGTCGCCCGGGCCGTCCTCCTCCATCACCAGAACCTCGGCCGGCGGGGGCAGCATCCACGCGCTTTTCGCGACCTCCTCGTCGGTGTCCGGTGTCCAGGCGCAAGTCTCGCCCTCGACCACAACGGCCCGCCAGATCGGCCAGATCGCGCCCCAGTCCTCCTCTGATGCCCGCCGTGTCCGCACAGATCGATCCTGCCTGTTCACCGGGCCGGAAGGTAACGGCCTGGAGCGCTGAACCCGCGGCAGTCACCCATCCTGGCGTTCGGTGGTTCGGTCACCGGCCGGGTTTTAAGATCGGGCCGACGGCGTAACCGCTGCATCCCTGCAGATGAACCCGGCCCATCAGTTGATCGGGATGGCCGGCGCGGGGCCGCACGGAGAGATTCGTCATGGCATAGCCGTCCGGGTGGTTGATCCAGCGTTCGCCGCTGAGATTCACCGCCCCATCGGTGTAGGTGATCCATACGAGAAACACACCGTGGGGAACCTTCGGATTGGTCGGCAGCGGAGAGAAGTCGAAAGTGGTCCACCGCTGGCAACATCGAGCGTGCCCGTCGAGCTACTTTGTGCCGGTCGCGGCCGGTACGGTCGCCTTGCCGGACGGGCCGGATAGTGGTCCGGTCCGGTGGCGTGCCGCTGATGTGGCGCGGCCGCCGGCGAGGACACTCGAGCGGACGACCTGCTGCGGCGCGCGCTCGGCGCACGCGATCCGACGCTGCTCCCGCATCAGCAGGAGCAGGTGCTCCGCTCGCTGCGCCGCTCGGGGGCCATGGCCTGAAACCGGTATCGCAGCGGCGCGGCTAGGAGGTTTATCCAGGATGGCTCTACATCGTCAGGCGAGTGGTGATCGGGCGGAGGAGACGGTCGACGTACGGCCGCACCTGGCCCCGCTGGGCGAGGAGGTCGTAGTCCCGCGGTTCCGGATGCCGCAGGAGTCGACTGCGCCGGAGACGGCCTACCAGATCGTCCACGACGAGCTGATGCTCGACGRCAAGGCGCGGCTGAACATGGCCACGTTCGTGACCACCTGGATGGACTCGTACGCCGACCGGCTGATGGCCGAGTGCGCCCCGAAGAACATGATCGACAAGGATGAGTATCCGCAGACGGCGGCGCTGGAGGAACGCTGCGTCAACATCCTCGCCGACCTGTGGCACGCCCCCGACGCCGAGCACGCGGTCGGCTGCTCGACCACGGGGTCGTCCGAGGCGTGCATGCTCGCCGGGCTTGCCATGATCCGCCGCTGGCGGGCGCGTCGCCGGTCCGCCGGCGCCCCGGCCGACCGGCCGAACATCGTCATGGGTGTCAACGTGCAGGTGTGCTGGGAGAAGTTCGCCCGGTACTGGGACGTGGAGGCACGGCTGGTGCCGATGGCGCCGGGGCGCACGCATCTGACCGCCGACGAGGCCGTGGCGCACTGCGACGAGAACACCATCGGCGTGGTGGCGATCCTCGGCTCGACGTTCGACGGCAGCTACGAGCCGGTCGCCGGGATCGTGGCCGCGCTGGACCACCTCGCCGCCTCCGGAGGGCCCGATGTTCCGGTACACGTGGATGCCGCGTCCGGCGGGTTCATCGCCCCGTTCTGCGACCCCGATCTGGTCTGGGACTTTCAGCTCGACCGGGTGGTGTCCATCAACACCTCCGGGCACAAGTACGGCCTGGTCTATCCGGGGGTGGGCTGGGTGCTGTGGCGCGACCGGGCGCATCTACCGGCCGAACTCGTCTTCCAGGTGGACTATCTGGGCGGGACGATGCCGACCTTCGCGCTGAACTTCTCCCGGCCGGGCGCACAGGTCGTCGCGCAGTACTACACCCTGCTGCAACTGGGCTATAAGGGCTACCGCCGGGTGGCCCAGGCGTGTCGGGACAACGCCCGCTGGCTGGCCGCCGAGGTGGCGGCGATGGGGCCGTTCGAACTGGTCTCCGACGGTAGCGGCATTCCGGCGTTCGCGTTCAAGCTCCGTGACGACATCACGGACTACACCGTCTTCGACGTCTCCGAGCTGCTGCGCACCCGTGGCTGGCTGGTGCCCGCCTACCGGTTCCCGCCGGGGCTGACCGATCTTGCGGTGTTGCGGGTCGTCGTGCGTCACGAGTTCAGCCGGGACCTCGCCGGGCTGCTCATCGCCGACCTGCGCCGGGTGGTGAACCGGCTGGCCCATCCGGGCCGGCGCACCGCGGGCGACCGGCCCGGCGAGTCATCGTTCCACCACTGAGCCGGGCGCCGGGCGCGGGGGCGAACCCGCCGAAGACGACCGAGTGCCCGCGGGGGGTCAGTGTGTACTCGATCCGCGGGGGTACCTCCACAGCGGGGGTACCTCCACATATGTGGACCGGTGGGGAGGCCATCGCGTCCCAGGCCGCGCAGGGACTCGGTGAGCACCCTGGGCGTGATGCCACGCGGCAGCACTTGGAGCTCGGAGAAGCGCCGCGGGCCGCCGAGGAATTTTTGTCGGTGCCGGGGTCCAAGGTGATGTGGCACGGTCCGCCTGATACGGGTCCGCACGACACGAAGGAGCACATCATGCCCACTCGAGAGACCGCCCCGGCCGGAGCGCCCTGCTGGGTCGACCTGATGACCTCCGACCCGGCCCGGGCTCGGACGTTCTACAGCGAGCTGTTCGGCTGGACGGCGGAGGATCCCGCTGAGGAGTTCGGCGGGTACTTCACCTTCACGAAGGACGGTGTCCAGGTCGCCGGCTGTATGCCCAAGCCGGACGAGGCCGTCCCGGATGGCTGGTCGGTCTACCTGGCCACGCCGGATGCCGAGAAGACCGTCGCCGCCGCCGTGGACCACGGGGGTCAGGTGATCGTCCCGGCGATGGTCGTCGGAGAGCTCGGCGTCATGGCCGTCGTGACCGACGCTGCCGGCGCGGCGATCGGCATGTGGCAGCCGGGGCTGCACCGTGGTTTCGGGGTGCTTGCCGAGCCGGGCGCCCCCGGCTGGTTCGAACTGCTCACCCGCGACTACGCCGCGGCTGTCGGCTTCTACCGGGACGTGTTCGGCTGGGACGTTCACGTCGTCAGCGACACCCCGGAGTTCCGCTACGCGACCTTCGGCAAGGACGAGGGCGCGCTTGCCGGCATCATGGACGCGGCGGGCTTCCTGGCCGAGGGCGTCCCGGCGCACTGGTCGGTGTACTTCGCCGTGCGGGACACCGACGCGGCGCTCGCGAAGACCGCCGAACTCGGTGGGTCGGTGGTGCTGCCCGCCGAGGACACCCCCTACGGCCGCCTCGCGGTCGCCGCCGACCCAACCGGCGCCGTGTTCAAGCTGGTCGGCCCGACCAAGTCTGAGCCCGCCCCCGCCGCCGCGAGCTGACCCGCCCGGCCTGGTTCCCGCCGCGGATGTGCCTGGGGCGCGGCACTGTCGTTGCGGGAACCGAGGGCTGGCCCGTTACTGTCGGCCCCGGCGTCGGTGACCTGGACCAGCACCATGTTGCTCTCCACCGCCTTCGGGTCGACGCGGCCGGGTGCGGCGTCGGCCAGCAGCGCGGCGAGCTCGGCAGCGCGTTGATGGTCCTCCGCGAGCCGGTCGACATGGTGGTGCGGCGCGTGCAGGCCGGYCGCGGCCAACACGCCGGCTTGGCGCATCCCGCCGCCGAGCCGGCGGCGCCACTCCCGGACGGTGCCGACGCGGCCGGCATCACAGACGACCAGGGAGCCGACCGGCGCGCCCAGCCCCTTGGACAGGCACACCGACAGGGTCGTGAAAGCGGCCGCGAGGCGACGCGGCGGGACGGCGCTTGCGACCGCGGCGTTCCACAGCCGCGCGCCGTCGCAGTGCAGCGTCACGCCGGCGGAGTCGGCGATGGCACGGAACTCCGCCAGCCGGCCGAGCGACCAGACCCGGCCGCCGGAAACCGTTGGCCGAGTGGAGCGGATCCGCCCACCTCGCGGGCAGGCCGGTGGACCGCTCACAGGACGCTGAACCGGGTCAGACCTGTGGAGCGGGCTGCTGGAACGGCCGTGCGCTGGTGGTCGCCTCCCACCTCCAAGAAGTGCGTCGAGGCCGGCCGTCGAGCTCACTCCGGCCGGTGCACCACAGCAGCACCTGAGCCGGGTCTCCGTCCGGTGCATCGGGGAACAGACGGCGAAGCACCCGTATGCCCAGGGGTGCTGGGAACCGGCAGGGGACCGTCAGCCCCGCGGCGATGTCCCAGGTATGGAGGAGGATTTCGGCGACGCCCATCGCCGCGAAGCCTTCGGGATCGCATGGCCCCCAATGCCAGGCCTGCGTTGCGGGGTCGGCGGTGGCCAGCGCGCTGCTGAGCAGTCCACCGCACGCGGTGATGACCTGGAGCACCTCGCGCGGTGGCGTGTCCGGGGGAACGGTCAGATCGAAGGGCAGGTAGGCATGGGTGGGCCGGCCCTGCCCCAGCCCGCGGCGCATGAGATSGGCGGCGGTCTCGCTCAAGGTCCGCGATGTGTCTCGCGCGATCGACATCGCCTGCCGATGAAGATCGTCAGGTAGGTCAATCGTAGTGCGCACACCGCGGTCTTAGCGTAGCGACGTAGCGATCGGTCGAGCATGGCATACGGAACGTATATCGCTCGTGTACTCAAGGTTGTATGGGTACGTGTCATTGCACTGTGCCCGACCCTCGGCTATTACCGGCGCGGGCGGTATCGCCGCGTTCCTCGCGGCCTGCGGCAGCTCCGGATCCAGCGCGGACACGGGCGCGGCCGGCGCGTCAGGCGCCGCGGGACGCACCTGGTCGTTCACGTTGCRCAAGGGCGTGCTCTTCTCTGACGGCACCCCGCTGGACGCGCCGACCGTGAAGGCGTCGTTCGACCGGCTGCTGGACCCGGCGAACAAGTCCGCCGCCCTGTCCGCCTTCGCGTCAGTCCTCAAGGCCGGCGGCGTGGCGGTGTCGGGGGCGGACACGGTGGTCTTCCACCTCGAGCGGCCGTTCTCCGACTTCCCTTACCTGGTCTCCGCGGGCAACTACAACGCGGTCGTGCTCAAGAGCGACTACAAGGTCGGCACGTTCGCCACGAAGGCGATCGGCACCGGGCCGTTCCGGCTCGACTCCTACGACGTCGGCCAGGGAGCCTCACTGCGCCGCAACCCGAAGTACCGGGACGCCGGCAAGCCGTACCTCGACGGCGTCAAGGTGACCTTCCACAAGGACGCCCAGGCCGACCTACTGGCATTGCAGAGCGGCGCCATCGACGCGCAGATCCTGTCCGAGGCCGACCTCGTCGTCCCGATCGCCGGAAGCAACTCCATCGCCGTCGACAAGGCCAGCGGTACCAGCCTGACCGCGTTCACCCTACGCGTCGACAGGCCGCCGTTCACGAAGAAGGAGGTCCGGCAGGCCATCTCCTACGCGCTGGACCGGCCGGGTGTCCTCACCGCCGTCTACAACGGGGTCGGCGTCATCGGCAACGACCACCTTCTCGCGCCCGCGTTCGCGGCCGCACCGAAGGACCTCGCGCAACGCGCGAAGGACGCGGCGAAGGTCCGGTCGCTGCTGTCCGCCGCGGGGTCGAGAATCTGCGGTTCACCCTCAGCTTCGACGCCCCGAACAAGGCCTACGCGCTGGTCATCCAGGACCAGCTCAAGCAGGTGGGGATCACCGTCGATCTCGACCAGCAGACCTCCGACGTGTTCTACGGCGGCAATCAGGAGACCGACACCCCCTGGCTGTTCACCACCGCGAACCTCGTCGGCTGGGTGGGCCGCCCGACGCCGAGCCAGTTCATCATCCCGATGGTGAAGAGCCACGGGGTCTGGAACGGTTCGAAATACGCCAACCCCGCCTTGGACGCCGCGGCCGACGCCTACGACGCCGCGACCGACCCCGCCGAGCGGAAGAAGCAGGCCGAGATCATCGCGCGGGCCCTTCACGAGGACGTGCCGGTCATCATCACCGTGTGGTCCGGGGCCGTCCGGGCCTACCGGTCCGACCGGGTCAGGGGGCTACGCGCCCACCCGTCGGCCTTCCTCGACCTGACAACCGTGAGCCGGGCCTGATCCGGCATGGTGCGTTTCCTGGCCCGGAGGTTGGCGGCGATCCCCGTCACCATGCTGGCGGTCAGCTTCCTGGTGTTCATCGCCACCGAACTGATCCCCGGCGACGTGGCGCGCGTCGTGCTGGGTCGGGAGGCCAGCCAGGCGTCGGTGGACGCGCTGCGCCACCAGCTGCGTCTCGACGAGCCGCTGATGCCCCGCTACCTGCACTGGCTGGGTGGGTTCGTCACCGGTGACTGGGGGCGCTCCTACACGCTCGGGGTCGACGTTCGCCCGCTGGTGATCGAACGTCTGCTCGACAGCGCGACGCTTGCCCTGCTCGCCTTCGTCCTGCTGGTGGTCTTCAGCGTGAAGCTGCACTGGCTGCCCTCGTCGGCGCAGGCACCGCCGGGGGCTGATCCGCTGACCTCGATCCGGCATCTGCTGCTGCCCGCGGTCTGCCTGGTCCTGCTGTGCACCGGCTATGTCGCCAGGCACGTGCGGGCGAGTACAGCCGCGGTCCTCGCTAGCCCGTTCATCCGGGCGATGCGGGTGCGTGGCATGTCCGAGGCGCAGCTCGTGCGAGGGCACGTGCTGCGCAACTCGCTGGTGCCGGCGACGAGCGCGCTCGCCGTGYAGCTGCAGTTCCTGCTCGCGGGACTGGTGACCGTCGAGCTGCTGTTCGGTTACCAGGGCATCGGCGACCTGCTGCTGTCGTCGGCGACCAGCTGCTGTCGTCGGCGACCAGCTGCTGTCGTTGGCGACCAGCAAGGACGTGCCGACCCTGCAGGCCGGCGCGATCGTGCTCGGCGCGGTGGGAATGGGCATCTACGTCGTCGCCGACCTGGTGTACGCGCCGCTCGATCCGCGCGTGCGGGTGGGGAGGGCGCGGTGAACGACATCACGGTGGATTCCGCGGCGAGCGTCGCGGCTGGCCCCGCGGTCGGCGGTGCGCCGGGCCGGTCGGCGGCGGATCCGACGCACCRCCGACGGCGCGGATCGCTAGACCAGCGGCGGCTCGTCCGCCGGCCGTCGTTCGCGGTCGTCGACGTGCTCGCGGTCTTCCCGAATCTGGTCGCGGCCGTGGTGGTGGTGGCGCTCGTGGGCCGCTCGACGACCACCCTCGTCCTGGTAATCGGAACGTTCTTCGTCCCGATCGTGACCCGCAGTGTGCGGGCGGCCGTGCTGGTCGAGTGGGAGAAGCCCTATGTCGAGGCCGCCCGGCTGCGCGGCGAGCCGTTCTGGTCGCTGCTGTGGCGGGAGGTGCTGCCCAACGTGACCGGAACCGTGCTGGTCGAGGCGCCGTCGCGGCTGGGCGACGCGGTCTTCGCCGCCTCGACCCTGTCCTTTCTCGGACTCGGCCAGCCACCGGGATCCCCGGAGTGGGGGGCCTCCGTGGCCGACAACCGGGTCTTCCTCCAGCAGGGCTGGTGGACGGTGCTGTTCCCGGCGCTCGCCGTCGGAAGTCTCGTCATCGGTGTCGCGCTGATCGCCGACACCCTGCGGGAACAGGAGACCCGGCGATGAGCGACGCGGCGATRAATGGCCAGGCGATGAATGGCCAGGCGGTGGGCGGCCCGGTGGTGGGCGAGGCCGTGGCCGCCGGGGGGCTTGTCGTCGATGGACTGACGGTGAGCTACCCATCGTCCGGCGGACCGGCCGTTGCGGTCGACGGCGTCAGCCTGCGGGTCCGACCCGGCGAGACCTACGGCCTGGTCGGAGAGTCGGGGTGCGGCAAGAGCACGCTGGCCGCAGCGCTCGCGGACGTGCTGCCCGGCGGGGGTGCCATCGACGCCGGCCGCATCGTGCTCGACGGGATGGACGTGCGGGCCCTGTCCGCCCGGGAGCGCAGGCGGTGGCGGGCCGACGCCTTCGCTATGGTCCACCAGGGCACGAGCAGCAGCCTGGACCCCACCGTGCGGGTCGGCGCGCAGGTGGCGGAGGCCTGCCGGCTGGCGGGGCTATCCCGGGCCGAGGCCCGGTCCCGGGCCGTCGAGCTGCTCGGCGCGGTGCGGCTGCCAGCGCCCGCGACGATCGCGCGACGCTGGCCGCACGAACTCTCCGGGGGCCAGCAGCAGCGGGTCGGCATCGCAGCGGCCCTCGGGCAGCCCCCGCCTGCTCGTCCTGGACGAGCCGACCACCGGCCTTGTCGCCGCCGTCCCGCGGGTGGGGGTGAGCAGGCGGGAACGCAGGATGCCGGCGGTGCCCGGGCAACCGCCGCCGCCGACCGACCGGCCGGTGGGCTGCACCTTCGCCGACCGGTGTGCGCTCGCCGACGAGGTGTGCCATGCGTCCGAGCCGCCGCTCGCCCCCGTCGCCGACTCCCCCGGCGGCCGCGCGGTGCACTGCCATCTGGACGCCGCCGATCTGCCTGTGCTCCCGCCACTGCCGGCGGCGGGCACCGGGGTGATGGCGGAGAAGGAGAATGTCTGATGTCGGAGAAACCGGAGAGGACGCCCCTGCCATGACCGACGAGATTCCCGCCATCGACCTGGAAGCGGCGCTGGCCGAGGACGCGCCCGCGGACCTGCTGCTGCGCGTGCGCGAGGCGGCCGAGCGGATCGGCCTGATCCAGGTGGTCAACCACGGCGTTCCGCTGGAGCTGATCGAGGATTTCGAGCGTCGGGTCGAGCGCGTCCTGCGTCTGCCGCGGCCGGAGAAGGCGAAGTTGGCCAGCCCCACCGGACACCCCTTCCGGGGCTGGCGGCAGTGGCCCGACGACCTCGGCCGCCTCGAACTCGAACGGTATTCCGTGGGCCAGTTCGACAACCCGGCCGATGCCGCCGCCGCAGGCGTGTCCGAACGGTGGCTCGGGCTCTACAAACACGGCAACGTCTGGCCGCCGGAGGACCCCGACCTGCGCGGGGTCACCTTCGCCTACGCCAAGGCGGCCGTGGTGCTGGCCCAGCGGGTGCTCGGCCTGTACGAGCGGCTGCTCGGACTACCGGCAGGCAGCTTCCCGGACGCCGAGCCGCACCACATCAACATGATCGTCAACGACTACCCGACCTGGACCTACCCGGACACGGTCGCTGAGGAGGAGAAGCTTCTCCTGCTGGAGCACACGGACGGCTCGGCGGTGACCATCCTGCACCAGCACGGCGAGTACTCCGGGCTCCAGGCGCAACAGGCCGACGGCACCTGGATTCCGGTKCCCGTCGTGCCCGGGGCGTTGCAGGTGTTCTCGGGGACAATCCTCACCCGCTGGACCAACGGTCTGTTCCGGCCCGTCCGCCACCGGGTCGTGGCCGGCGGCAGTGCGACCCGGCAGTCGACCGGGATCTTCTACCATCCGAGTCTGGACACCGTGCTGGAACCGCTGCCGGCCTTCGTCGGGGAGGACGGCACGGAGTTCGAGCCCGTTGTCCTGGGCGAGATCGACGAGACCAACGTCGAGAACTACCTGAAGGTCTTCRGYCGGCCGGARCAGGTGGCCGCGTGGCGGGAGGGCCGTCCGTTCGTCTCGGAGCTTGCGGAGACCTCCGCCGGCCGCTGACCTGGGCGGCCGCACTGCCGTCGGAATCCGACCGGTCATTTCATCCCTCTCATCCCATATGCGTCATCTGATCGGCTCCCCAGGTGCCGTAATCGCGTGCCGTAATCGCGTGCCGGAGAGGGTATCGAGGGGCTCCAGGAGGCTGATCACGAGCGGACATTCTCCTTGCGGTTTCGCAACGACTGCGTGTCGGTTATGGAAAGCACCGCCGGCGCGACCCCTCCCTGCGTGTGTCATCGGCTTGATGGCAGAGGCTCCCCAGGTGAGAGGACGTCGACATGATCCGCGGGCTGGCTCGTACCCGGGTCCGGAGCGCGAGGACACGTGACGGGAGGAGAGCTTTCCTGCTCGCGGCCGTAATCATTTTACTTTCCATGGCGACATCGTCGCCGGTCAGGGCGGCCGGCGGTCCCACCCGCGGCGAGGGCGTCGCGGTTCCCTTCGAGGGGTTCACGGATCGAAACGGGGGCCCGACATCGATCGGCGGTGCGGTCGGTGTGGACCTGGTGCTCGGGTCGACCAGCCGACCGTACCTTCCCTGCCAGAACTACGACCCGCGGGCCCGTACGGGCGACGCCTTCGTCAACGCCTGCCAGGAACGGGGAAGTTACACCACCTACTCCCGCTTCCCTCCCGGCGGAGGCCTGCTTTTCCCGGCTGGCTACTTCATGGGCAACAGCCAGCCCGACCTGGTCCGGGGTGGTCTGCTGCGGACCGGCTGGGGAGCGCGCACCGCCGGCCTGTCGTTCGAGTTCTACCCGGATCAGGCGCATGACGCCGAGATCGTCCATTCGCGTTTCTACATCGACCGGTTCGACCATTGGACACACGGCTGGACGTACTCCGTCGCCATCGGCCRCATCGCCCTCACCGCCCTCGGCGACCCCGGAACCGCTCGGATCAGCGGGCAGCTGACCGACCGCGGCCGGCCGCCGGCACCGGGCCGGGTGCGGATCGTCATCTTCGGCGGCCACGCCCGTTCCTCCACCGGCTATCCGATCTCCTCCTTCGCCGTCCGCACCAGCACCGGGTCATCCGACTGGAGCAGCGGAGCGCTCTACGCCGGCCCGCAGCRCATCACCGTCACCGACACCGCGACGCATCGGGAATGCGTCCTGGAACGCCCGCGCGTCCTCGGCCCGGACAGCAGGATCGACCTCGATCTCTCCCGGCCGGGTTTCGGCCAGCCCGGCAGCACCTGCACGCCCTGACCACCCGCGTGGCTTGACCACCCGCTCGGACGTCGTCTACGCAGGGTGATATATCCAGGACATAGGGTGCCTATTCATTCCGGGATGACTGTAGATATTGCACATAGAGTGACGCCGTCGCTCCTTTTGGAAATTCGACGATGCCGGCTCAACGGCGTTTGGCCGAAGGCACATACGATTCCGCTATCACGTCATATGCGATCTTGTGCCGATACTTCGGTGCTCTCGGCATGACGTAACCGCCGCATCAGGACTGCCGTATCAAGGAGGCCTCAGATCGACCGCCACGAGCTCATCGATCTCACTCGACGGGCGCTCAAAATCGCGATGGACAAGACGACCGACATGGTGCCCGCGGAGCGCCGCCAGCCGGCCTTGGCGTACACGGGCCAGGGACGCTTCGAGCGCGAGCGCGAGCTTGTCCTGCGCTCTCCGCAGCTTGTCGGCTACCGCTCTGAGTTGCCGGCCCCCGGAAGCTACTGCACGAAGACCGTCATGGGCGTTCCCGTGCTTCTGACCCGGGGCGAGGACGGCACGGTCAGGGCTTTCCAGAACGTCTGCGCCCATCGCCAGGCGCCAGTCGCGGAGGGCTGTGGCGCGGCAGAGCGGTTCGTCTGCCCGTATCACGCCTGGGTGTATGACGCCCAGGGTGACTTCGTCGGCGGACCCGGCCGTGAAGGTTTCCCCTCGACGATGGCCGGGAAGCCCCGTCTCACGCAACTGCCCGCCGCGGAGCATTCCGGATTCCTGTGGGTCGGTCTCCAGCCGGACAGCGGTCCCCTGGACATCGATGCCCACCTGGGAGAGCTCGGTCCGGAACTCGCGTCCTGGGACATCGGTAGCTGGGCCTCGGTGGGCGAGAAGGTGCTCGACTTCCCGATCAACTGGAAGTTCGCGCTCGACACGTTCGCCGAGAACTATCATTTTGCCACGGTGCACCGGGACACGTTCGCGCTGATCACCAAGAGCAACTGCGCGCTGTTCGACTCCTTCGGCCCGCACCATCGGCTGGTCTTCCCGATGCGGCACATCACGGACCTCGCGGACAAGCCCGAGGAAGAATGGGAACCACTGCACAACCTCGTGGTGATCTACGCACTGTTCCCCAACATCGTCCTGTCGGTCACTGTCGCCAACGGCGAGGTGTTCCGGGTCTATCCCGGGAGCGGACCGGGTCATTCGATCACCTATCACCAGAACGCGTCGCCGATGGATCTCACGGACGAGGCGACGCGAACCGCCGCGGACGAGATCTTCGAGTACGCGCACGCCACGGTGCGCGACGAGGACTACCGCATGGCGATCGACATCCAGAAGAACATGGCGTCGGGGGTGCGGCCCGAGCTTGTCTTCGGACGCAACGAGCCGGGGCTGCACCATCGTCATGCGGTTATCGACGAGGCGCTCGCCGCATTCGGCGGGTAGCGCCGGTCCGGACGGGCCCCGCGCCGACCCCTGGCGCGGGTGGGCCGGGGCCCAGGGCTGCGGCGAGGTAGCAAATCAGCATTGATCGACTACGAAGCGTGGCGGCTCTGGTAGCTCCCTCGCGGGGCTGAGAGTCGGGCGGTGTGGTTTCGGCAGTGCGTGGTCGGTCGCTGGCCGCGTGGACGGGAATACTGATTTTTAATGCGTGATGTCGTCGGATCATGACTTCGTGGATCATGATGGTTTCAAGGTCAGATCGACRTCGTCGAAGGCCCGGTTGGCGATCTGCCCGCCTTTGAGTACCGACCACAGCCCTTCCACCGGGTTCAGTTCGGGCGCGTACGAGGGCAGCGCCACCACAGTCAGCCACAGTGTGTTCGCAGCGATGAAAGCGGCCATCTCCGCGCACAGGTGCCGGTTGAGGTTGTCCCAGACCAGCACGACCGGCCGGCCCAGCCGCTTGTGCACGGCCACGACCAGATCCCGGATAGTCCCGCCAGGAGAACGACTTCGGCTCGTCGCGGCGGCCCCGGTGTTTCACCGGTCCGCTTCAACCTGTGCGACCGGCTCGTCCCGGGCGAACCGTTCGGCCGCGTCCCTCCGGACCGGTTCCCGGCGATCCCGTTCCGTGGCGGTCAGCCCGCCACCCGTCGCGTACCTCGTACCAGCCGGCTACCCGAACAGAACGCGCACCACTCACCCAGAGATCACAATAAGGTGAAGGATAATCGTGCTTCCACACAACTTCGCGGATTAAAACTCAGTAGCCCGCCTGGACCGCCTCAAGCTGACGGCAGCCGCCAACACGCGGACCGGGGCTGCGGCCCAGCACCTGCTGCTCATCGCTGTCGCACAGACCGCGCCCTGCAGCGGGGGCTGACCGGATCAACGGGGCATAACCTCACGCACCGCTCCACACTGTCAGTCGGGTCATGTTCGCTGTGCCTCGGCGCCGGACGCTCTCCCACGGGCGGGATTGACRTCGCTGGCGTACTCGCGGTGGACGAACCGCCCAGGTCGAACGCGGCGTTGGCGTCATGGTCGATCACCAGCCGGCAGGCCTCACCACGTGGCTGGGAACCCGCCGCCACCAGGTGGAGAAGGACAAGGCGTTGCTGGCCGGCCTCTGGCCCGGCTGGAAACCGGCCATTCGCTGGGGCCTTGCTCCGGACCTGGCCGCCGCAGTGTAGGGCGGTCTGTAGCCGGGTGCGGACCGTGTCACGAGGGTCTTGGCATGATCGTCAGAACTGTGCGGCAGACTATCGTCCGTGGGGATCAGATTCGCGAGTTGCCGGGCGACCTTCGTGCCGCGTTGCCGGAGGAGCGGGACGAGGGCGACATGTGCGAGCCGCTGATCAAGGCGTACCTGGAGGCCGACCCGGGGTGGACCGAGAGGTTCTCCGAGGTCTGGCAGTGGACAGCCTGGCCTGGCCGTGGCGGGGTGAGTGACATCGGGATCGGCTGAGATCAGAGTCGACGATTCCGCCAGACCGCTCGGCTGCTGGTACGGGCTGGCCAGGAACTTCGGCCCCGWRCMCGGCGGCGYCGGTRGCCYATGGCCCGGRCGCGGGCRTCCGGCATCCCGTCTTCGCGTGAGATCYCCTCAAGGAGCCCTGTGAGCACCCTCGGTAGTTTCATCTGGTCGATCGCCGACCAGCTTCGGGGTCCCTACCGCCCCAACCAGTACGGCAACGTGATCCTYCCGCTCACGATCCTGCGCCGGCTCGACTGCATCCTCGAGCCCGACCGGGAGACGGTCCGCGAGCTCGCGCGGAMGYTCGACAACCCGATCCGGCTGAAGATCGAGGTGAAGAAGGCGACCGGCAGGCCGTTCTACAACACYTCCAACTACGGATTCAGCAACCTCCTGGCCGACGCCGACGGGCTGGCGGACAACCTGRCCGACTACMTCGACCGGTTCTCGRCGGACGTGGAYGTSTTCGAGTACTTCGACTTCAAGAAGGAGATCMTCGCGCTGGAGAAGGCSGGGCTCCTGCGCGAGATCATCACCTCGTTCAAGGCGATCGACCTGCACCCCRAKGYGGTGTCGAACGCCGACATGGGCGATGCGTTCGAGTACATCATCCGCAAGTTCAACGAGGCCGCGAACGAGACCTCCGGCGACCACTACACCCCACGCGACGCGATCCGGCTGCTGGTCGACCTGCTCTTCGC
>NZ_MRUJ01000135.1:0-37366 GCF_002099325.1 Frankia sp. KB5
TGCCGCGTTCCAGGGCCCTTCGCGGCCCGACCCCTAGCAGTAGCCGACCACAAACTCAAGACGCCACGCCGTACCTACTTTGACGTCGCCCTGCCCGGATACGCGTCAGCTCTCGATCCAACCGTACTTCTCGGCCACGCCCATCAGCTCGCTTCTGATCCGGACTATCTGCGTCCCCGTCAGGGTCGGGTCGATCCGGAGCAACAGTTCGGTGATTTCCTGGGTGAACTCCCCGACCGGCAGGACGTCGCAGAGAGCGTCGGAATCGTCCGCGTGGACGGTTCCCCTCGTCGGCGCCGGAGCGGCCAGACCCGAAGCCGCGGGCGCGGACCTGAGGATGCGGGCCGCACTGGCCTTCAGCCCACGCTCGCCCTCCTCGATCTCGAACTCCATGACGGCCCCAGGGATGACGAGATTCTTCTCAACAAGAAGATCGTTGGCATGTAGGAAAATATCGTCTCCACCGTCACTGGGAGCTATGAAACCRTAACCCCGAACATGGTCGAAGCGAAGAACCTTACCTGTACTCACGACTCACCTCAACAACACCCGAAAGACCATACGATTATCCACCGCCGCTTCGTCCGCCCAACCGCCACATGGCGGGCCGGACGACTTAAGAGTGAAGCATACCACCACAGCCCCAACCGACCGCAAGCCTGATGCCTCCACTCTCGCCCTCGACGGAAACAACCGCGCCAATACCCGCCTACGCTACCTCGGTTGAGACCAACGTTCAACGCGGAACGACGGGTCATCCTTTCACGATTACGACCACACCCCCAAGACGGAGCCGCGACCACAGAAACGAACGCGTGTTCGACATCGCCGGGCGAGAGGTCTACGCTTACAACCATGTTCACGTACAGACCGTTCCCGGCCACCCGACCATGATCGCCGCCATCCCGAGCCGCCGACGCCCGTCTCCGAGCGTCCGGAGGACGTCCTCTCCGCATTCCGCCGGACGCCCGCGGCGCGCCAGCCGGTCACTCCCTGAGCCCCAGCCCGCCACCGAGAGGCCGACAGGCATGCACCTCACCATTCCACCTGCCCGGGGATCTTGTCGAATTCGGCGACGGAGGCGCGGACCGGAATGCACGGGTCCACCCTGGACTCGAAAACAGCTCAGAGATTCAGCAGATTCGGGGAAGTTGCTCACCGACCGGGAGGTCCACCAGGCGGCTCGCGCCGAGACCGGTCCTCGCGACCACCATTCCCGGGTGTTCCGCGGTCACCGTACCTATCACAGCCGCGTTTCGGCCGAGTGGGCGCGCGCGCATCGCCTCGAGCACCCGATCGGCGTCCCGCGGCGCGACCATCGCCACGAGCTTGCCCTCGTTGGCGATGTAGAAGGGGTCCAGCCCGAGAATGCTGCAGGCGTCGAGGACCGGCTCGGGAACGGGAACATGCCGTTCGGTGATGACGATTCCCACCCGCGCGGTCCGCGCAATCTCGTTGAGTGTCGCGGCCAGTCCTCCGCGCGTCGGGTCCCGCAGGGCGTGCACGTCCGCGCCGGTGCGCAACATGGCGCCGACCAGTCCGTGCAACGGTGCGGTGTCACTGCGGACCTCCGTGGCGAATTCCAGGCCCTCCCGGCAGCTGAGCACGGCGATCCCGTGCAGCCCGATCTCGCCGCTGACCAGGACGACGTCGCCCGGCCGGGCCCGAGCGGGCCGGATGTCAACGCCGTCGGGAACCAGGCCGATCCCCGCCGTGTTGACGTAGACCCCATCACCGTGACCGGCATCGACGACCTTGGTGTCGCCGGTGACCAGCCGGACGCCCGCGGCACGGGCCGCCGCTCCGAGCGCATCCGCCACCCGGCCGAGATCGGTCAGCTCGGTGCCCTCTTCCAGGATGAATGCGGTCGAGAGGTACCGGGGTTCGGCGCCGGACATCGCCAGGTCGTTGACGGTTCCGTTGACCGCAAGATCACCGATCGAGCCGCCAGGGAAGAACAACGGTCGAACGACGTAGGAGTCGGTGGTGAACGACACCCGTGCGCCGTCGACGGTGACCACGGCCGCATCCCCCAGGTCCTCCGGACCGCCCGCGCCGGCGGCTGCGAAGGCCGGCAGGAAGAGATGCTCGACGAGTTCGGCCGACATCGCCCCCCCGCCGCCATGCCCCATCACGATCGTGGGGCACTCCACCAACGGCGCCGGGCAGGTCCACGCGGCCGGATCCACCGCCGTCGCGGCCTCATCCACCATGTCCCACCTCCAGCGCACGTCCCACCTCCAGCACATGTCCCGCTTCCGGCGCACGTCCCGCTTCCGGCAGGGGCTGCGCAATCGCCGGGGAGGTGCTCATCCGGCGGTAGAGGTAGTAGGCGGCACAGGCCCCTTCGGAGGACACCATGGTCGCGCCGAGCGGGGTCCGCGGAGTGCACTGCCGTCCGAAGGCCGCGCACTCATGCGGCTTGATCAGGCCTTGGAGCACCTCGCCCGATCGGCACGCCGACGACTCGGCCGTGTGGACATCCGCGACGGCAAACCGCAGCTCCGCGTCGAAGTCGCGGTAGGCCGGCGACAGGCGCCAGCCGCTGCCCGGGATGACACCGATGCCCCGCCAGGCCCGGTCGGCCACCTCGAAAACATCCCGCAGCATCGCGATGGCGGCCGGGTTGCCGGCTGCCGGAACCGCTCGGGGATAGGCGTTCTCCACCTCGTGTCGGCCGGCCTCCAGCTGCACCACGGTGCGGCGGATGCCCTCGAGGAGGTCGAGTGGTTCGAAGCCGGTGACCACGATCGGCACGCCGTAACGCCGTGCCAGGGCCGGGTACTCGCCGGTGCCCATCACGCTGCAGACGTGACCAGCGGCCAGGAACCCCTGGACGCGGCAGCTCGGCGACTCCATGATCGCGGCAATCGCCGGCGGTACCAGCACGTGCGACACCAGCAGGGAGAAGTTGCCCAAGTCGAGCCGTTTCGCCTGGAAGACCGTCATCGCGTTGGCCGGCGCGGTGGTCTCGAATCCGATCCCGAAGAACACGACCTCCCGATCGGGGTTGCGCTGGGCGATCGTCAGGGCGTCCARCGGGGAGTAGACCACCCGGACGTCGGCGCCCGCGCTCTTCACCCGGAAGAGGTCCCGATCGCTCCCCGGCACCCGCAGCATGTCGCCGAAGGAGCAGAAGATGACGCCCGGCCGTGCGGCGATCTCCAGCGCCCTGTCGATGATCTCAAGCGGGGTCACGCACACCGGGCAGCCGGGGCCGTGGATCATCTCGATGCCCTCGGGCAGAAGCTGATCGATACCGTGCCGGATGAGCGAGTGAGTCTGCCCACCGCAGACCTCCATGATCGACCATGGGCGAGTCGTCGTCGCGTGGATCTGTTCCAGCAGCCGACCGGCCAGCTCCGGATCCCGGAACTCCTCCAGATACCTCACCGCGTCACCCCCTCCTCGCCGGCCCCGCGGGCCGTGGCACTCACACCGGCCGCACCGTCACCCAGCTCCTCGGTCAGGAGTCCCATCCGCGCGAAGGTGGCCAGCGACTCCACCGCCGAGCGTTCGTCCAGCCGTTGGATCGCGAACCCCACATGCACGATCACGTACTCGCCGACCATGACCTCGGGCAGGTACTGCAGGCAGACGTCCTTGCGCACACCCCCGAAATCGACCTCGGCCATCCGGGCCCCGTGGCGTTCCTCGATCCCCACCACCCGTCCTGGAACCGCGAGACACACCTGTTCCTCACCCCTTTTCCCGCGTCTTCTCCCGCGCTGCGGCGACGAGCAGCTGACCGAGAGCGATCCCCCCGTCATTCGGAGGTACCCGCGCATGCCGCAGCACCGTGAAGCCCCCCGCATGCAGTGCCCTGGATGCAGCCGTCGTCAGAACGGCGTTCTGGAAGACCCCGCCGGTGAGTCCGACCAGGTCAAGGCCCACCTCGCCGCGTGCCCGCCGGGCGAGGTCCACGATCATCGCCACGACGGCTGTGTGGAAACGGACCGCGGCGATGTCCACGGCGAGCCCGGCCGACAGATCCCTCACCATCGCCCGGATGACCGGCGCCGGGTCGATAATCAGCGGCCTGCCCAGCCCCTGCCCGCGCAGGGCGAACGCGTGGCGTTCGCGGTCGTCCGCGCCGCCGCCGGCCGCGGTGCGCGCCCGGGCCTCCAGCTCGATCGCCGCCTGCGCCTCGAAGTCGACCTCGTGACGGATGCCGAGCAGCGAGCTGACCGCGTCGAAGAGCCGCCCCATGCTGGAGGTCGGCACGCAGCCCAGCCCGCTGGCCAGCTGGTGGGTCAGCACCCGCCGCTCCGGCTGCGGGCAGGCGACRACCGGCGGCAGGGTGGGATCCCAGCGGACTCCGGCGGCGTGCAGATGGGCGAGCGCCATCCGGCAGGGCCGCCGAACCGCGGCGTCCCCACCGGCAAGCGGCACATAGCCCAGGTGGGCGAAGCGCCGGAACCCGCGGTAGTCGGCGATCAGCACCTCGCCGCCCCACACGGCCCGGTCGGGGCCGTAGCCGGTCCCGTCAAAGGCGAATCCCACCACCGGCCGGGTGCCGTCGAGGCCGTGCTCGGCCATCAGCGCGGCCACATGGGCATGGTGATGCTGCACGGTCCGTATCGGTCGGCCGGCGGCGTGCCGCACAGCCCACTGGCGCGACCGATAGCCCGGATGCGCGTCGGTGACGAGCTGGCGGGGGGTGACGCCGGTCAGGTGCTCGAGGTGCCGCTCGGCGGCGTCGAAGGCGCGCAGGGTGGCCAGGTCGTCCATGTCCCCGATGTGCCCGCTGAGCCAGGCCGACCGGCCCGCGCCCAGGCCGCAGGTGTTCTTGAGGTCGGCCCCGACGGCCAGCGTCGGGGGCACCTCGAACGGCAGCGGCACCGGCAACGGCGCGTAGCCACGCGAGCGGCGTACCGGCGACGGGGCACCATCGACCACCCGGACAACGGAGTCGTCGCAGGGCACCCGGATCGGACGGTCGTGGCGCAGCCAGCCATCGACAAGCGGGGCGAGCCGGCGCAGGGCGTCGGTGTCCTCGGCCGCGATCGGCTCGCCGCCGAGGTTCCCGGAGGTCATCACCAACGGCGGCCATCCGGCGGTGCCGACGGTTCGATGGAGGGGCACGGGCTCGCCTGGCAGGCCGAGCAGCAGATGGTGCACCGGCGTGTAGGGCAGCAGCAGACCGAGATCGGGGTTGTCCGGGGCAACGGAGTCGGCGAGCGCGGGACGGCCGTCGCGACGGCGGCGCACCAGCACGATGGGCCGAGCGGGGTCGGTGAGCAGGGCCGCCTCCCGCTCGTCGACATGCGCCAGGGCCCGGGCCGCAGCCAGGTCGTGGACCATGACGGCGAACGGCTTGCCGCCGCGCCGTTTGCGGCGTCGCAGGGTCGTCACCGCCGTCGGGTCGGTGGCGACGCAGGCGAGGTGGTAGCCGCCCACCCCCTTCACCGCCAGGACGCCACCGTCGGCGAGCAGCCGCCGCGCCGCGGCGAGCGCGTCCTCGCCGGTCCGCGGCGCGCCCAACGGCGACACGAACTCCAGGCGCGGTCCGCACGCCGGGCAGGCGATCGGCTGGGCATGGAAACGTCGGTCGGCCGGATCGGAGTACTCCCGCTCACACACGGGGCACATGGCGAACCGGGCCATCGTCGTTGCCGGCCGGTCGTAGGGAAGGTCGGTGATGATCGTGAACCTGGGTCCGCAGTTGGTGCACGTGATGAACGGATGCCGGTAACGCCGGTCCGCGGGATCGGCCAGTTCCCGCAGGCAATCCGGGCATGTCGCCACGTCGGGGGCCGCCGCCGTACGCCCACCCGCGGCCGGCCGGGATCGGACGATCGCGAAGCCGGATCCGCCGCAGGGCGGAAGTTCCGTGGTCACGACCCGCTCGACCATGGCCAGCGGCGGCACGTCGCAGCGAAGCCGGCGGGCGAAGTCCTCGACTGCGCCGGGGGTTCCCTCGACCTCCGCGACCACGCCGCCGGTGTCGTTGCGCACCCAGCCGGTCAGAGCCAGCTCCGTCGCGGCGGCGTGGACGAACGGCCGGAAGCCGACCCCCTGGACCAGCCCCTGGACGACGAACCGTCGCCGGGCCCGGCCGCCTGGGCCGGCCTCCCGGCTCGGTTCACCGGCCCCGCCCACCGAGAGCACCGGCCGGGTCATGCGGCCCGCCGTGCCGTCCGCCATCACATCTTCTCGATCCTGATGTATCGGACGAGGGCCGGATACTCCCTCCAGAATAGGCCGACGGCACCGGCCACGCCGACTGTCGCCAGCACCAGCTTGCGACTACTCATGTCCACCTCCTCGGTACCGTTTTCCCACGCGTGTCCGCGGGCTTCGGGTGGTGCGCCGCCTGCTGGGCGCTACCCCGGCGGCAGGTTGGGCATGCTCCTCGGCGCGACGGGATTGCGCCTCTTCGGTCGGACGCCGGTGGAGCGCCGAGCGTCGGCGCTGCCATCGGCGTGGTGCCCCACCTGCCATCGGTACGAACCGGTCGCGTTGCCCTGTGCAACCCCCTTGACGTGCGCGGTGGCGTCCGGCGCGACGTCGGGCTTACCGACCCGGATCTCGGCCATCTCGTCCTGCCCTCCCTCTCTTTCCTCTCAGCCCCGCCCCGCGGGGCCAGCGCGGCCCTGGCCCGTGAGATGCACCGGCCGTGCGGCCCGCACCGGGCTTGCGGGCCGGCGGCCGAGATCGGCGAAGAACCCGTCGATCGCCGGCCACACGCGCAGGCCTCCGGACAGGCCCCTCCACTCCCGCCGGATGACCGCCACGAGCCGGTGACAGTCGTCGACGGGAACGATCCAGTGCTCGTGGCGGCCGTGGGTAGTGTTCGTCAGCAGCGCCTCGACCAGCGGTGTCAGGTCACCCAGCGCCGGGCAGCGCCGCACGATGCCGCGCCACGTGCCGGGCGCGACGCCCCAGCGGGTGGCGCCCATCGGGCTGGGATAGCGGGCGCTGACCGAGCCGTCGGTCCCGACGACGAAGAACGCCAACCCCACCGGGGTACCCAGCTCGTCCGCGTCGAGTGCGGGAAGCCGCAGCCGTCGCCGGGGAACGAGCCGGAAGTGCCCACGTCCGGCCGCCTCCCGGTCGAACAGCAGCGCGCACGCCTGGCAGGCGCAGAGCAGCTCGTCGCGTTGTTCGTCGAGGATGTGCCGATGCTCCGCCGGCACGGCGGTCCGGCACATGTCGCAGCGGGCCTCGGCCGCGCCGGCGCGGTCGGTCGCGGCGCGCACAAGCCGCCGCAACGCGCCGTCGGCCGTCGGGGACATCGGGGCCGTCATGGACCCACCCCGTCGGCGACGGGCCGGGCGAGCACGGTGTCGAGGGGAACGAAGGCGGTCCGCTCGGGTTCACCCGGCGCGGGTAGGCGCCGGACGTCGGACAGCTCCGGCGCGACGGCGAGCACGGCCTGGCGAACCGCCTCGGTGACCCCCGCCGAGGTCGAGCCACACCCGCCGAGGGTCAGCCGGACCTCGGCCACCCCCCGTTCGATCCCACTCAGCTCGATCTCCCCACCCCGGTCCCGGACTGCGGGTCGAAGCTGCTCGATCGCCCGCGCGACCCGGGCCCCGACCGGCTCAGGATGGACGTCGTGCAGGACGAGCAGATGGTCGAGCAGCTCGTCGCCGGTGAACGCGGCGAGCACCTCCGGGGCTCCCGACGCGTATCCGACGGCTCGGGCCAGCGCCTCGCCGTACACCGCCGCGAGTGTTGCCACCGCGTCGATCGCCAGCTCACCACTCGGCCCCGGAATGCGCTCCACCTGCGCCAGCACCTCGTCGAGGTGGGCGAGCCGGCCCCGCACAGCGAGATCGTCGAGCCGGTGCCCACCCGCGCCGTCCGGATCAACCATGGCTGGCCCCGAACATCGGCGAGTGCACCGTGCGCAGGGTGCGGCCCCGACCGAGATACATGTGCACCCCGCAGGGCAGGCAGGGGTCGAAGCTGCGCACCGTCCGCATCACATCAACGCCCTTGAACCCCTCCGGACCGTTCTCCTCGAAGATCGGCATGTTCTGTACCGCGTCCTCGTAGGGGCCCGGAGTTCCGAAGAAGTCGCGGGGGCTGCCGTTCCACGGCGTCGGCGGGTAGGGGTGATAATTTGCGATCTTGCCGTCGCGCACCACCATGTGGTGCGACAGCACGCCGCGCACCGCCTCGTGGAAACCGCAGCCGATCGTCTCGTCCGGCACGTCGAAGTCGCAGAACACCCGGGTGTCACCCGAGCGCACCCGATCCATGCCCTGCTCGAGGAAGTACAGCGCCATCGCCGCCGCGTAGGCGACGAAGTAGACACGGGCCCGGTCCCGCTCGATCGCGTTCGACCAGGCCGGCGGCTTCCACTGCAGGTCGACGGCGGGCAGCGTGCGGCTGCGCGGCAGCGAGATGTTCACCGCGCCCCCGGTCGCGGTGACGTAGGGGGTGTTCACCAGTCCGGCGAGTGCCGTGGTGTAAAGCCGAGCGAAGGGCCCTCCCCCGGTATCCAGGGCGAGATGCTCGCCGCTGCGGGCGTCAAGCCACCGCGGGCTCATCACCCAGCTGTACTTCTCCCCGAAGTCCCGCTTCTGCGGCACCGGCAGCGTCGTCTGGTTCCACGGATGGCGCATGTCGACCGGATTTCCGAGCGGATCCCGGGTGACGAACGGCTCCTCGTTCACCCAGTCCTGGTAGAAGGAACTGCCCAGCAGGATCCGGATACCCAGATTGATCTCCACCAGGTCGGTGGTCAGCAGATCGCCGTCGACGACGATCCCGGGTGTCACGTGCATCGCCCGGCCCCAGGTGGTCATGTTCTCGTACCGGTAGTCCACGACGTTCGGATCCTGGAACGCGCCCCAGCAGCCCAGCAGCACCCGGCGGCGGCCGACCTCCTCGTAACCGGGCAGCGCCTCGTACCAGAAGTCGAACAGGTCGTCGTTCAACGCGACGGCCTTCTTGACGAAATCAAGGATCTCCATCAGCCGGCTGAGGTAGTCGGTGAACACCGTCGGTTCCGGCATCGTGCCGACCCCGCCCGGATACAGCGTGGAGGGGTGCACGTGCCTGCCCTCCATCAGGCAGAACATCTCGCGGGTGATCCGGCTAACCTTGAGGGCCTCCCGGTAGATCTCCCCCTCGAACGGGTTGAACGAACGCATGATGTCAGCGATAGTCCGCATCCCGTGCACGGCCGCGTTCGGTGCGGCGGTGGCCTCTGCCCGGGCCAGCACGCCGGGATTGGTCTGCTTGACCATCGCCTCGCAGAAGTCCACGAACACCAGGTTGTCCTGGAAGATCGTGTGATCGAACAGGTACTCGGCGGCCTCTCCGAGATTGATGATCCATTCCGCCATCGGCGGGTTCGCGATGCCGTACGCCATGTTCTGGGCGTAGACCGAGCAGGTGGTGTGGTTGTCCCCACAGATGCCGCAGATGCGGCTGGTGATGAAACCCGCGTCCCGCGGATCCTTGCCCTTCATGAACACCGAATAGCCGCGGAACAGCGACGAGGTGCTGTGACACTCGGTGACCCGCCGGTTGGCAAAGTCGATCTTCGTGTAGATCCCGAGGTTGCCGATGATGCGCGTGATCGGGTCCCACGCCATCTCCACGATCTGGGCGGGCTTCTCCCCGGTTCTCGACTGCCTGGTCGTCGTCATCGCACACTCCCTCCGGCATCGCTGGGCCCGGCCCGGACAGACCGGGTGTGCCGCCCCGCCTGCCGTCTCGCCGACGTGGGCTCCGGCCCGGTCCTAGGGGCGGTAATGCGGGTCGTAGCCGGTGGTCAGCAGCTCCCGGTTGTGCCGCCACTTCGGCTCGGTGTTCGCCGTCGCATTGGTGATGCCACGCAGCCTGCGGATGAACGACCCGTAGGGTTTGATCGCGCGCGAGGACAGGCTCCCTCCCGGCGGCATGTCCATGAACGGCATGAACTTGTCCGGGAATCCCGGCATCGTGCAGGCAATGCAGATGCCGCCCACGTTCGGGCAGCCGCCCAGCCCGCCCATCCACCCGCGCTTGGGCACGTTGCAGTTCACCACCGGACCCCAGCAGCCAATCTTCACCTGACACTTCGGCGAGTTGTAGTCCTTCGCGAAATCGGCCTGTTCGTAGTAGCCCGCCCGGTCACAGCCCTCGTGCACGGTCCGACCGAAGATCCACTGGGGTCGGAGTTGGTCGTCCAGCGGTGGCGGCGGTGCCGTGCCCGCCGCGTGGTAAAGCACCCAGGTCAGCGTCTCCATGAAGTCGTCCGGTTGAACCGGGCAGCCGGGGACGTTGACAATCGGCAGGTTGCCGGCGGAGGTGAAGTCATGGCCCAGGTAGTCGGCAAGGCCCATCGACCCGGTCGGGTTGCCGGCCATCGCGTGGATCCCGCCGTACGCGGCGCAGGTGCCGATCGCGACGACCGCCCACGCCCTGGGTGCCAGCCGGTCGATCCACCAGTTCAGGGTCAGCGGCTGGCCGGTGTCCGGATCGTTCCCGAACGACGTCCAGTACCCGTCGCCGTGGATGTTCTCGTTCGGAATCGAGCCCTCGATGACGAGGATGAACGGCTCGATGTCACCGCGGGCCGCGGCTCGGTACGGGGCCAGGAACTCCTCCCCGCCGACGGTCGGCGACAGCACCTTGTTATGCAGATGGACCGTCGGCAACCCCGGCACGAGCCCGGTGACGACATCCTCGATCGCTGGCTGGGAGGCCGCGGTCACCGACACCGTGTCGCCGTCGCAGCTCATCCCCTCGGAGATCCAGAGGATGTGCACCTCGTCGAAACCGCCGCGTCGCGAGCTCCCGGACTGCGGGTTCGTGGCCGTCATCTCGGCCCCTCCCTCCTACTGGCGGATGCTGGGGATGGACCCCACGAGCCGGGGTCTCGGACGATCTGCGCGATGAGCCGCACCGCGTCGCCGACGGCAGCCCCCGCGGCGCGGGACAGTCCCATCCGCTCCTCGACGACGGCGGGTCGGCAGCCGACGACCAGCACTCGGCCGACATCGCCACCGAGGCCCCGCAGCAACCGCAGGACCACGTCGGGAGACATGCCATGGGCGTCCATGAGGGGGATGTCATCGACGGGGGGGATGTCGTCAACGGGAATGTCGTTGACGCCGGCCCCGTCAAGTTCGGGCCGGAGCACCACGAGAGTCCCCGGTGGATCGGTCGACGGGACCGCGTCGACGAGGATCACCACGTCGTACCGGCCGTCGAGGAGCTCATAGGCGAGATGCACGCCGCGGATCCCGTAGTCGACGACGTCCACCCCGGCCGGCAGGTCCGCCGGGTCGATGCGGCGCACAACCTCCACCCCGAATCCGTCGTCGCCGAGGAACACGTTGCCGATCCCGGCGACGAGGACGCGCGGTGGACCCGCGGAGGAACCCGCGGGCGGACCCACGCGGGTGGGCGCCGGCCCGATCATGACGCACCCGGTCCGTCGGTGAGCGGTGCCAGCTCCTCGGGTGCGAAGTAGTAATGACGGCCGTACCACCGGTGCAGTTCGGCGGCCGGGTCGTCGTCCAGGGACACCGCGACGTGCCAGGCGCCGTCAACGTCCAGAAAGACGGCCTGAACCCGGGCCTCGCGCCCCCTGAGAAACATGTCGTGCGCGTCGCTTCCACAGCTGCTTCCACGGTCACGGGGATGCAGCCGGACCCGGCTGCCCTTAGCGATCATCACGCCGTCCAGGGAAACACTGTCACTGTCCGGACGGACCGACCGGTCCGCCTCCGGCTCCCACCATCGCGTGGTCGCGGCGGCAACCGGTACGCCGGCCGGCGCGGCCCCGACCGACGGAACCGGTCRCAGCGACCGGACGGCGCCATGCAGGCGGGCGAGTGTGTCCCGCGGGATCCCGTCGACCCGGTCGATAATCTCCGCGGCGCGGCGATCGGTCGCCCGAGCCTCGTGTTTCTCGTCGTCGGTCAGAGCCAGCGTGCGCAGCGAGAGGATTTCATCGATCTCGGTGGCGTCGAAGAGGTCACCCGGGCTCTCGGGGGCGATCCGGGGATGGTCGTACAGGATGATCGGCGAGGACAGCATCACGTCCGGCGCTCCGTCGGCACCGGCGAGAACGGGGAAGGTGTGGATGTTCTCACACTCCCGTGTCGCCCCGGCGGCCCAGGTCGGCGGATCGAGCAGCGAGAGGAACCGTCCCCCGCACGCACCCAGGAGGCTGTGTGTCGCGATCATCGATCGGCGCAGCGCCATCGGTCGCGCGGCGCCGGCGGGGACGTCCGCCACCGTGTTCTCGACGACCAGGCGCAGCCGGTACAGCCGGAAGGGAGCCGCAGCCCGCGTCACGGACACCCGGACCGTCGCCGAGACCGGCCACCGCCGGCGAACCACCCGAGCCGCACCGCCGCGCCCAACGTCGCGGCCCGCCGGGTTGCCGCGATCATCCAACGGCTCGATCTCCATACCACCGGGCAGGCTCAGGCTGAACGACTCTCCACGATCAGCCTGTTCCGCCGACCGGCCCCGCACAGCCGGGTCGGCCGGGTCGGCCAGGTCAGCCAGGTCGGCCAGGTCGGCCAGGTCGGCCAGGTCGGCCAGGTCGAGGGTGAGACCGGCCTCGCGCGGCACCGCCTCGTCGAAACTCAGCCGAGCAGCGCCGTCCGCCTTCAGCGCGTCGACCTCGCCGAACGCACCGTCGGCCCCTCTGACCTCGACCGAACGGCGCTGGAGTTGCAGAAAGCGCAGCCGGACGACAACCGAGGCGGTCGGGGACAGCTCGAGAAGACAGTCGGTCTGCTGGCACCACGCATCCGTCGATCCGGCGACGGTCCGTGGAACCGGCCCACCCGCCTCGACCCAACGCCGCGGCGCGAGCACCCCGAACTGCCACCGCATCCGGTTCTTGCCCGAGGAGCGGCGATACGGATAGAGCAGATAGCCCTCGTACAGCACCGCGTCAGCCACTGCACGGGCCGACGCGAAACCGGCGGGACAGCTCCCACCGGCCTCGTCGGCACCGGTGCCGGCCCCCACGTCCACGTGAAGGGTGGTCCGCGCGCTGGGCGCCGTCATGGCGAGCGATGCCCAGGACAGGACGAACCCGCGAGCAGCATGACAGTCCCCCTTCGGCGGAGCCGTGGCACCACCCCTGGGGACGATGCCCACCGTACTGTAACTACATGTAACTACGCATTATGGCTATATGCAGTTACGAGAACACTCGTAGCTATTCTTCGACGGGTTGCCCGGGTGCCGCGGCCTCAAACACCGTGAGACGGCCCGCTCGACCGCGGGCGGTGGCCGGCACCCCGCTCGGCGCGCAGCCAGGCGTACCACTGGCCCAGGCCAGGCCCCGGCCTCAGACCCGGCCCCGATCCCGGGGTCGCGCGGACGCGCAGTACGTCGACCCGGGGATTGATCCGGTGAACCTGCGCCTCGTACCGCGCGACCTCAACGTCGAGGTAGGGCAGCAGGTCGCACTTGGTGAGCAGGACGAGATCGGCAGCCGCGAACATGTGCGGATACTTGGTCGGCTTGTCCTCGCCTTCGGTGACGGACATCAGCACCACCCGGGCTCGCTCGCCCAGGTCGAACAGCGCCGGGCAGACCAGATTGCCGACGTTCTCGATGAACACCATCGAATCCTCTGCTGGTTCGAGCTCACGCAGCGCACAGTCGATCATGGCCGCATCGAGGTGGCAGCCACGGCCGGTGTTGATCTGGACGACGGGAGCGCCCGTGGACCGGATGCGCTCGGCGTCGCGGATACTCTCCTGATCACCTTCAACCACCGCGATCGGCACGCCCACGCCGAACTCGCGGACGGTCCGCTCCAGCAGCGTCGTCTTGCCCGATCCCGGCGAGCCCATCAGGTTGATCGCCAGCACGTCACGGGCGAGCAGGCGGCGGCGGTTCGCCTCGGCGAGCATGTCGTTCCTGGCCAGCATCCGCTCCTCGACAACCACGGTGCGCGACGTGGTCCCCCCGTCAGGCGCGTGGCCGGCAAGCGCCGGGCCGGGACCGACGAGGACGGGGTCGACGGGGTCGACCCCGTCGAGGGAGGTCAGCCGGGGCGGCGCCGCGACGTCGTCACACCCGCAGGTTCCACACATCCCACATCACCTCCGCCGCTCGGCACGGGTGTCACCTCGACCGTAACGATCATCAGCTCGTCGCCACCGACCACCTCGACGTCGGCGCTGCCGCACGGGCAGAGCACCAGGAGCAGGCGATCGTCGGCCTCGAACGTGGCGCCGCACCGCCGGCAACGGGCACGGCCCGGCGGTTCGTCGATCTCCAGGCGAGCGCCTTCGACCGGCGTGCCCGCTGCCACCAGGTCGAAACAGAATCGGACGGAGTCGGGCACGACGCCGGACACCCGCCCGATGACCAGGTGAACCGCCGTGGCCCGCGCTGCCCCGATCCGTTCCACGATCGTGTCCACGACGTTCTGGGTGATCGCCAGCTCGTGCATCCACGGCTCCTCGGGGCCCGGGCAGCCCCACAGAGCACCCCGCTCGCGGCCGGCCCGTCGGTCTCCCTACCCGCCCGGGGTCGGGGACTACCGCCCGGTGTCGGGGACAGTCCTCTCGGGCGGCCTGACAGATCATGGCCGTCGTCATCGCGCTGACAGCCTCCCCTTCTCGATATCCCCTTCTCCATAAAGACGACAAGACTGCGCAAAAGAATATATTCCGCACCAATCTTGCTGGTGGCAGGGGTGGCGGCAAGGAACACCGTCAGCCGGATGGTTCGCCGTGGCCGCCTCGGTCCGATCCGACCGAAAAAGGGGGACTCATGGCTCTCTCGCACCCGGCACCGCTGACCGAAAATAAGCCGGCAGGACGAGGTTACCGATTTACCAGGGAGCAGCCATGACCGACCAGGGGACATTTAGCGTAGAGCCGCGGCACCCCGGCCATCCGGTGTCCTTCGAGATCGACTACCCGACAGGGGAGCGCGATCGACTCACCGTGTTCTTTCGAATTATCACGGTCATCCCGATCGCGGTCGTCCTCGCGGCGGTCGGCGGTACGGGATACGGCAGAAACAGTGCGATGTTCGGCGGCGGGCTGCTGTTCTTCGCTCCCCTGCTGCTGATTCTTTTCCGGCAGAGGTACCCGCGGTGGTGGTTCGACTGGAATGTCGCTCTACTGAGTTTCACGAACCGGGTCGTGGCCTATCTCACCCTGCTGCGGGACGAATATCCCTCGACGGAGGACGAACAGGCCGTCCACTTGACGATTCCCTATCCGGACGCCGCGCGTCTGAACCGCTGGCTGCCCCTGGTCAAGTGGCTGCTGGCGGTCCCGCACTACATCGCGCTGTTCTTCCTGTATATCGCGACGGTGGCGGCGATGATCGTCGGCTGGTTCGCCGTGCTCCTCACCGGACGCCTCCCGCGGGGACTGTTCGACTTCGTCGTCGGCGTGCTGCGCTGGACGAACCGGGTGGTCTGCTACGCGGTCATTCTGACCACGGACGACTACCCACCGTTCCGACTGCGGCCCTGAAAGGCCGTGGGTGACGGCACGGTTCCGAGGGTGGACAACCGACAGTGGGGTTCGGGTCGGCGGACGCCGTTGTCCGACCGGCCCTCGACGGATCAAGCTACGGCGGATGCCGCAGGCGCGGCCATCCAGGTCAGATCGGCCACGGTGACGACGAGTCGGCGGGCGACGTCGTCGGGCGACCGCCCCGCCTCCAACGCCTCCCGAATGGCCACCCCACGTGCTGTGCGCAGATCCAGTCTGCGCGGATGGTCAGCCCACATCAGATCATCTGCCAACGCGGCTCGCTCGAGCGGATCGGACACCTGCAGTACCTGTTCGTAGGACATCACGGGCCAATGGTTACGGCTAGTCGGATCTTTGGCAACATGTGCATGGCGACTTTCTGAGCATCGTGCGCACCCGATGCTCCCGCCATGGCCGTCCGGTGTCCGCTCGGGCAGACGTACCGACCACGGCGAGGCGACCGACGGTCAGGGCCAGGGGGTGAAGGCGAGGCAGACATCGTGGCCGCCGAAGCCGAACGACGTCGACAGCGCCGCGCCGGTCCGGATCGGCCTGTTGTCCATCGTCACCACGTCCAGCGTGATCTCGTCGTCGATCGCCTCGAGGTTGCGGGTCGCCGGGACCGTCCGCTCCCGCAACGTCAGCACGCAGAGCAGCGCCTCCACCGCGCCGGCCGCGCCCAGCAGATGTCCGGTCATCGACTTCGTCGACGTCACCGCGACACCGTCGAGCGCCGCGCCCAGCGCGCCGCGCAGCGCACGGCTCTCGGCGAGATCGCCAGCCGGTGTCCCCGAGGCATGCGCGTTCACGTGCACCACGTCCGCCGGGTCAAGACCGGCGGCGTGCAACGCCCGGCGCACGGCCCGCGCCGCCCCGGCTCCCGTCGGGTCGGGGGCTGCGACGTGATAGGCGTCGGCGCTGACCCCAGCGCCGGCCACGGTCGTGTAGACCCGGGCGCCGCGGGCGCGGGCGTGCTCGGCGGCCTCCAGGACGAACATCCCGGCACCCTCGCCGAGCACGAATCCGTCCCGGACTTTGTCGAACGGCCGGGACGCCGACTCCGGCGGGTCCTCACGGCGGGACAGCGCCTGCATCTGCGCGAATCCCACGAGCGGGAGCGGATGGACGGCGGCCTCCGTGCCACCGGCGACGGCGACATCCGCTCGACCGGCCTGGATCAGGTCGACGGCGGTGGCAATGGCCTCCGCACCGGACGCGCAGGCGCTCACCGGAGCGTGCACCCCGGCGCGGGCACCGAGCGCGAGACCCACCGCCGCGGCCGGTCCGTTCGGCATGAGCATCGGCACCAGGTGCGGGGACACCTGGCGCGCCCCGCGCTCCCGGAACACGTCGTACTGGTCGAGCAGGGTGGTGAGGCCGCCGACCCCGGAACCGACGACGACGGCGAAACGTTCCGGCTCCGGCGTGGGGGTGCCCGCGTCGGCCCAGGCTTCCCGGGCTGCGACGAGGGCAAGCCGCTGCCCCCGGTCGAGCGTGCGTGCCTCCACCCGGCCAAGCTGCGGCTCGACGGCCACCGGCGCGGCGATGCGGACCGGCAGCGACTGCGCCCACGGCTCATCGAGCCGGCGGATCCCGGATCGGCCGGCCAGCACGCCGCTCCACGTCGACGCGACGTCGCCGCCGAGCGGTGTCGTGGCCCCGAGACCGGTGACCACCACCTGCCGCGCCGCCTGCCGGCCCACCGCCTGCCTGGCTGTCGTCCGCCCGTTCGCCGTCGGGTCGGTCGTCTCGATGCTCACGCGACGCCTCCGGGAGTGAGGCTCAGCGGCAGCGACGTCAGGCCCCGCTGGATGAGGCGGCTCAGCAGGTCGTCAACGACCTGCTCGGCCCACGGCCGCATCCCCTCGATCGTGCGCGGGGTGAACGCCTTGCTCACCAGGCCGCGCAGCCGGGTGTGGCCGGGCGGTTCCATCTCCGGGTCGGACCGTGCGGGCCAATCCGGTGCTCCCAGGGACGGTGCGGCGGAATCCACGTGCGGCTCCGTTTCGATGCGCCGAGATCCAGGCGGGCGGAGGTCAGTGCCGGACCGGTGCCGGGGCCAGGTGCCGGACCGGTACCGGGCGGTCAGGACGCGTACAGCTCCTCGATCTCCTTGGCGTTCTCCTCCTCGATCACGGCACGGCGAAGCTTCAACGACGGGGTGAGCTGGCCGCCCTGGATGGTGAAGTCGTGGCTCAGGAGGCGGAACTTCCGCACCGACTCGGCCCGCGAGACCTGCGCGTTCGCCGCGTCGACCGCGGCGCTGACCTCGGCGACCAGCCGAGGGTCGGTGTGGGCGGCGGCCTCGTCCAGCTTGTGACCGCCTCGCCGGGCCCAGGCCTGCACGGCGGCCCGATCGAGGGTCACGAGGGCCGTCACGAACGGCCGGTTCTCCCCGATCACTATGGCGTTGCTGACCAGCGGGTGCAGCCGGATGCGGTCCTCCAGCGGTGCCGGCGAGACGTTCTTCCCCCCGGTGGTGATAATGATCTCCTTGATTCGACCGGTGATGTGGAGATACCCGTCGTCGTCGAGCCGACCGAGGTCACCGGTGCGCAACCACGGCTCGTGCGCGCCCGTCCGATCCGGCCAGTAGCCCGGCGAGACCTGCGGCCCAGCCACCAGGACCTCGCCCTCGTCGCTGATCGCGACGGTGGTCGCCGGCAGCGGACGGCCCGTGCTGCCCGGCCGGTCGAGCCCGGGAGCGCTGATGCTGACGGCCGTCGAGGCCTCGGTCAGCCCGTAGGCGCCGAGGACGTGCACCCCGACCCCGGTGAGGAACTCGGCGGTGGAGGGGTCGAGCGTCGCTCCCCCGCACACGACGTGGCGCAGGCGCCCGCCGAACGCCGCGCRCAACCGGCGGTACACCAGCCGGTCGAACAGCGGAGCCTGAAGCCGCGTGACGAGCCCCAGGCCGCCCTGCCCACGCCGGGCCCGACCCAGCACGCAGGCGGTCCGTTCGGCCGCGGCGAACAGGCGCCCCGAGAGTCCGCCCGCCGCCGCCGCCCGCGCGCCCTTGCGCATCTTCTCCAGCGCCGACGGAACGGTGATCAGGAAGGTGGGGCGGAAGGTGCGCAGCGCCGGGACGAGGCCCCCGGGGTCCGGCAGCAGGGCCGTCCGCACTCCGGCCCACAGACACCCGATCATGGTCACACGCCCGAACACGTGCGAGAGCGGAAGGAAAAGAATGGTACTGGCCGAGCCGGTGGCCGGACGCATCACCGGGTCCAGCCGCTCCACCGAGTTGACGGCGGCGGAGAAGACGTTCGCGTGGGTCAGCAGGCAGCCCTTCGGCACGCCGGTCGTCCCGCTGGTGTAGACGATTGTCGCGAGGTCGTCGGCCCGGACCGCGTCCCGGCGGCGGAGCACCTCGGACTCCGCGACGGACTGACCGGCGGTGCCGAGTGCCGACACGGCCTCGTCCAGCGACCAGACGCGCGTCGCGGGAAGACCCGCTGACAGGACCAGGCGCTCGTGGTCGGGTGTCTCGACGAAGCACCACGAGGCCTTGGAGTCACCGATGATGTGGTCGACCTGGTGGGCCGAGGAGGTCGGGTAGACGGGGACGGTGACCGCGCCGATGCTCCAGATCGCGAAGTCGGCAACGGCCCAGCCGTAACCGGTCCGACCCATGATCGCAACCCGGTCGCCAACCCCGACGTCGTGCGCCACCAGGCCCCTGGCGACGGCCGCGACGTCGAAGCAGAACCGGCCCGCGGTCACATCGCGCCAGCCTCCGTCCACCTGATGGGCCAGAACCGGCCGGTCGGCGACCATGGCGACCTCAGTAAGGACGGCGGCGGCCAGCCCTCGGTCGGCGGGCAGCTCAGTACCTCCGGGCACCCGCAGAATGTTCACAGTTGATCCCCTGATCCCCGTTCCCGGACGCGCACAGGTCAGCCCGGATGGTCGACGAAAAATCCCCTATTAAATGCGATGGAAAAGACGATGACAAAGACGTTCCGACATCGCACCCATCACTCCAAATGGCACCGCGAGTGGAACGGGACAAGCCCGGCCGCTTCTTCATGCTAACCGTCTTCCCAGCCCATGTGAATGGGTACGGACGTCGCTGTGGAGCTGACCGCGATGGTTTTCTCTGATCGATCCATTGTTCAGGCCTGCCGATCTTCAGGCCTGCCGGTCTTCAGGCCTGCCGGATCAGCGAGCACGCACCGGCGGTCACCGAGGTCAAGGCCGCGGGCGTGCTCCGCGGCCTTGGTGCCGGGCCGGTCGCCGGCTCGTCCGACCTGGACGGATCCAGGGACGGCGGTCCCAGGAACGGCCCGGCGGCGTCGAGGCTGTTGAGGAAGGCCGTGACGACGGGCTGCGGATCCGGACGCCAGACCGCGTACGCGCCGACAGTCGGTACCGGGTCGACGAGCCGCACCGCGACGGGGCCCTTCGTGGGCACATGCGCGCCGCGATCCGCCGACGCGAAGGCCACCACCGGCCTGGTCGTGACGACGATGCCGGTGGCGCCGGAGTCGTCGACCTCCTCTGCCACACTCAGGCGGATGCCACAGCGGTCGGCGGCGGCGAGGATAGCGTCGTGCATCGCCGGGCTCTGTTCCCGGCGGAACAGCACGCATCCCTGGCCCGCCAGCTCCCGGAACGAGACCTGGCGACGGTCCGCCCACGGATGGTTTCGCCCGACGAGCGCCACCAGCGGCACGGTGAAGACCCGATGGGACCGCAACTGGGCCGCGAGAGGCCCGGCGAACACGAGCGCGACGTCGAGTTTTCCCGCGGTGAGGGCGGACAGCTGGGGGCCGCTGCGAGCCTCCCAGAGAGTGGTCGAGACGTTCGGGTAGTCAGCGTTGAGCCGTAGCAGGGTGGGTTGGAGGACCCGTTCCCCGGCGGGGAAGTTGAACCCGATGGAGATCCGACCGGTCCGGCCGGAAGCGGCCTCCCTGGCCGCCCGGACCGCCTGTCGTGCCTGTTCCAGCAGACGTCGTGCCTCCATCTCGAAGGCCCGGCCCGCCGGGGTCAACCGGACCTCCCGGGAGGTCCGGTTGACCAGTTCGACACCGATGTCACGTTCGAGACGCTGGAGCTGCTGACTGAGAGAGGGCTGGGCCAGATGGAGCCTGGCCGCGGCCCGGCCGAAGTGGAGTTCTTCTGCGATCGCCAAGAAAGAGACGAGGTATCGGAAATCGATCTTGCTCTCCATGGTACCTCCCGCGGACACGCTAGCGATCCCGAAAAACTACGGGTGAATACGGCGTGTGGAGATACGGAAGGTACGGTGTAAGATTCGCCCGACGTGGCATCCACCACGCCTCCGACCTGGCACTTGACTTCGAGCAGAATATCAGAAGCGGCTCGATCCGCGACTTTGCGGCACTATCCCCGGAAGCGGACGGGGAGCTCCGCCAGTCCTCGGATGAGCAGGTTGGATTTGTAGGGCGGCGAATCGACGAGAAGCTCGGCGGACCGGACCCGGTGGAGGAACCCCGCCAGGAAGATCTCCATCTCGAGCAACGCCAACGGCGCGCCGAGGCAGTAGTGGTGACCGAGGCTGAACGACAGGTGCCGGGACGCGCCGGAGCCTGCCACGTAGCGGCGCACATCGAGACGGTCCGGGTCGTCGAATGCCTCCGGATCACGATTGGCGCAAGCGATCAACGCCACCACACCCTCACCCGGGGAAAAGGTTCGGCCACCCACCGTCATCTCCCGGGTCGCTGCCCGGGTGTTGAGGTGGATCGGGGAGTCATAGCGTAGCAGCTCGTCGACGGCGGGCCGGATGAGATCCGGTTCGTCGCGCAGCAACGCCGTCTGGTCGGGGTTACGCAGCAACGCCAGCGCCCCGTTGCCGACCAGGTTGACCGTCGTCTCGTGGCCGGCAATCAGCAGGGTCACGCAGGTGCCGAGCAGTTCGTCCTCGGTCAGCCGATCACCCTGCTCCTCGACGGCAGCCAGCGCGCTGAGCAGATCGTCGCCACCGCTGCGGCGGCTGCGCGCGACCAGCGCACGGAAGTAGGCGAGAAACTCGGGGATGGCGTCGTTACGCTCCGCCAACGCCTCCGGAGACATCAGGACGTCCGGGTCGAACGCCCTGGCCAACGCCTGCGACCAGATCTGGATGATGCCGTGGTCGGCCGCCGGCACCCCGAGGATCTCACAAATGATCGTGAGTGGCAGCGGGTACGCGATCGTCTCGATGAGGTCGAACTCTCCGGCCCGCAGCGCGGTGTCGAGCAGATCGTCGACGAGGGCGGTGATACGCGGCCGCAGATCGGCGACCCGACCCGGGGTGAACGCCTTACTCACCAGGCCGCGCAGCCGGGTGTGGTCCGGCGGCTCCATCCACAGGAACGTCGCCGGGAACTCCTCGGCGGGCAAGGTGGGATGCAGCTGGTGGGCCTCCTGATCGTGCCCCCAGCTCTGGTTGGACAGTACCGCTACACAGTCGTCGTGCCGGGTGGCGACCCGCAGTCCGAACGGCGTCTCGTGCAGCCGGCCGGCTGCCCGCAGGCGCGCATAGAGCGGATAGGGATTCGGCCTGTTCGCGGGATCGAACAACGCGGCCAGCAGATCAGGCGCCTGGTCCGGGAGCGGTTTCCCGTGGTCGGCCGCGACGCCGGTACCGGCGTCCGCCCCGGCGAATACGGAATCGGTTGTGACTGCCATGACGTGCTCCTCATCGTCGGTCCGACGAATGCCGGCGCGGGTGGTGCCACGGAGCTCGGTTCACGGTGGGTCTCCACCTGGAAGCGCCCCGGGACCTGTGCGTTCAGGCCACCTGCCCGGAGCCTGATCGCGGCGGTGAGAAATGAGGGAATGGAGGCGATGGATGGGATGAGTAAGGACGGTGGCGGCGGGTGGGGACCCTCAGTTCCGTTCCCGAGTCTTGTCTCCTGACCCTTGTCTCCGGATTCCGGCCGGACACGGGAAACTTGCTTCGGTCGCGGTCGCGGTCGCGGTCGCGGTCGCGCGCCGAGCCGGCGACCCGGCGACCCGGCGAGGTGATCGGTACATTTGATACCACCAGGACGACACCCAGGTGAACTCCCAGGAAACCATCGGATGAATTTTCCGACCGCCGGAACGATTCGGTGATGTATTGTCGGCCCTGATGGATCAATAGATTACCTAAATTTTTGTTGACGAACGACCACCATACCCACGAGCCTTTTCCTGCCGCCCGCGGCATTCATCAGCACATCCGATCATCAGTACACCCGACGGACAGAGATCAGTACACCCGACGGGCGAGTACACCCGACGGGCGGCCCGATCGGCTGCTGTTCGGCCGCCGTCGCCTCGGTGCCGGCCGGGCCCCATCCGTCGCACGGACGCGGAAGACACCCGGACGCGGAAGACAGGAGCGCGGATCATGCCTGCCATCMGGAGCGAGGTCACCTCGCCCACCTCCGCCATCTCGCCCATGTCTCCGACTCTCCATCCGCGGCCGGGCCCCCCACGGTCGGCGACGACCGGCGGGCCGACCCACGCGACCCACGGCAGCCACCCGACCGACCCGACCGGCACGACCGACGCTCGCGGGCACCATGAGCCGCTCGACGCCGAGACGTTGCACGACGCACTGGACGTCGCGGCCGCCCGGCATCCCGACACGCCCGTCACGTTCCCGTCCACCCACGAGGTGATCTCGCTGCGGGACCTCGCGGCCACCTCCCGGATCATCGCGGCCGCGCTGACGACGGACGGGGTCCAGGCCGGCGAGCGGGTTGGGGTGCTGGCCGCGAACTCGGCCGAGTTTCTGCTCGCGCTCTTCGCGATCAGTCGGGCGGGCGCGGCGGCCTGTCCGCTGCCACTGCCGACCACCGCGCACGACCTCAACGGCTATGCCGACCGGGTCTCGCGCACTACGGCGGCCGCGGGCATCCACCGGGTGGTCACCGGCGGCCGAGTGTCGGCCATCCTGCGCCGCACGGCCGACCGGCTCGGCGGACTCCGGTTCCTCCCCGCGGCTGACCTGGTCCGCGACGTCGGTCCCGCCACGCCCACACGCCAGCCACATCCGGGTCCCGAATGCCCGGTGGGTGCGGTGGGTGCGGTGGGTGCGGACGACGTCGCGATCGTGCAGTTCACCTCCRGCAGCACCGCGGCCCCGAAGGGCGTGGTGCTCAGCCACCGCGCCGTGCTGTGCGGCATCCGCGCGATCATCGACGGCATCCGGCTCGGTGAAGGCGATCACGGCGGAATCTGGTTGCCGCTGTTCCACGACATGGGGCTGTTCGCGACCCTCAGCGCGATCATGACCGGCATCCCGATGACCGTCTGGTCCCCGGCGGACTTCGTCCGTGACCCCGCCGGCTGGCTGCGCTCGTTCCTCGCCAGCGGCGCCACGATCTCGCCGGCGCCGAACTTCGCCTACGACGACCTCGTCCGGGCGATCGACCCAGACGAGGTACCCGGGCTGGACATGCGCCGGTGGCGCGTCGCGCTGAACGGAGCCGAGCCGGTCTCCGCGGTCGGCGTCGAGCGCTTCCTCGACCACTTCGCGCCGGCCGGGTTCGCCCCCACGGCGATGTTCCCCGTGTACGGGATGGCCGAGGCCACCCTGGCCGTGGCCTTCCCGCCGCTGGGCCGCGCCCCCGTGGTCACCTGGGTCGACCGGGACCGACTCGCCGCCGAGGGAATCGTGACGGAGGTCCCGCGCGAGCATCCGCGCGCCAAGGGGCTGGTCGCCGTCGGCCGGCCGGTCCGCGACATCCGGATTCGCATCGCCGACCTGCACGGTGACGTCCTGGCCGATCCGCTCGGCGACGGTCTGGCGCCGAGCCTGCGGGTGGGCGAGATCCAGATCCGGGGTGGTTCGGTCACCTCGGGCTACCTCACCGCGGGGGGCCTGACGACCGGGGGCTTCACAGCGGACGGCTGGCTGCGCACCGGCGACCTCGGCTTCCAGCGCGGCGACGATCTGTTCGTGACCGGCCGGGACAAGGAAATGATCATTATACGCGGCGTGAACTACTACCCCGAGGACGCCGAAGCGGCGGTGCGTGACCTTCCGGGCGTGCACCGACGTCGCGTCGTCGCCTTCGGCTCCCCCGACCAGCCGGACGCCGCCGGCAGCCCTCCGGACGCCACCGGAGCGAAGGCTGCCGGCGGCGTCACGGTGGTCGGCGAGACCGCGCTGACCGAGCCCGCGGACCGAGCCCGACTCGCGACCGACCTGCGGATGGCGGCGACTGCGGCGCTGGGGCTGTCCACGGTGACGGTGCGTCTGGTCGAGCCCGGCGCGCTGCCCCGCACCTCCAGCGGCAAATTCCAACGGCTGGCGGTACGCGACCTGGTCGGGCGCGGCGTGCTCTGACCCGCAAGCCCAGCGTCCAATTCCGCACACCCACCGCGTTCCGCGCCCATCGACCAGGGAGCCCGATGCACAGCCACCTGATGACGCCGAGCCCTGACGGCCCGCGGGAAGCCGACGATCCGGAGGACTACCTGAGCGTGCCGTGGTCCGTGCTCGCGGACTATCGGTGTTTCGGCTGCTCGCCGCACAATCCGCACGGGCTGCAACTACGCTTCTCCGCCCACGCCGACGGCATCTCGACCCGTTTCCGGCTCGAACGCCGGCACGAGTCCTATCCCGGCGTCGTGCACGGTGGCCTCATCGGAGTGATCGTCGATGAGACGATGGGCAATCTGATCGTGCTGCAGGTCGGGCTCACCGCGTTCACCACCGCGCTGCGGGTACGCTACCTCGCCCCGCTGAGCGTCGGCGCCGAATACCGCTGCGTCGCCCGGCTGCGCGGCGTCCCGGATGCTACCCCCGGCCGCGGGGACGCGGCACCGGTCGGCGGCACGGCCGGCGGCGTAAGCGGCGGCAGAGCAAACGGGCTGGTGCACGCCGAGGCCGAGCTCCTCGACGAGGCCGGGACGCTGCTCGCGACCGCAAGCGCGACCTACCGCCCGACCCCGATGGACACCGCCCGGGACCGGATGATGCTGAATCCGACCGAGGCCGACCGCGTCGCGCAGGCGCTGGCGGCGACGCTCACCAGACCACCGGCCACCGGGTCCACCGCCGCCGGCCTCCCCACCTCAGAGGAGCACTGAATGTCCGTGTCGTATACGGAGATCGTCACCACCGTCACCGCCATCGTCGCTCGTGAGCTCGGCATCCCGATCGAGGACCTGGCTGCGGACGCCGATCTGCGCTCCGTGGAGGGTGCGGACTCGGTGAAGGTGCTCCGGATGATCGCCCGGGTGGAACGCGAGTACGACGTCGAACTCGAGGACGATGACGTCTTCTCGGCGGTCACCGTCGCCGAGGTCGCCGACGTCGTCCAGGCTGCGCTGCAGGTGCAGGCCGCATGAGCTCGCCCGTCACCACCGCGCCGGAGGCGGCGGCGGGCCTCGCCACCGAACCCACGACGAGCACCGAACCCACGACGAGCACCGAACCCACGACGAGCGACACCAATCAGCACTACGACCTGCCGCCCGAGGTCTTCGGCCTGTTCCTCGATCCCCTGCGCAAGTACAGCTCGGGTCTCTACCGCACGGAGCACGACACCCTCGAGCAGGCGCAGATCGCCAAGCTCCACTTCGTCGCCGATCGGCTCGGCCTGCGCCGCGGTGGTCGCGTCCTCGACATCGGATGCGGTTGGGGCTCGCTGACGCTGTTCATGGCGGTCGAGTACGAAGCCGAGGTCGTCGGGGTCTCCCCCGCAGGGCGACAGCACGCCTACATCGCGCAGCGAGCCGCCGAGCTCGGCGTGAGCGACCGCGTCACCACGATCCAGGGCCACTTCGAGACGGTCGAGCTGCCCTCGGGGAGTTTCGACGCGGTGACGATGCTCGGCTCGATCGTGCACATGCCCGACCTCGATGTCGTGTTCCGGCGGGCCCGGGCGCTGCTGCGCCGCGACGGACGGCTGTACGTGTCGGAAAGCTGCTTTCGCAACGCGGCCACCCGGGCGGCGTTCGACCATCGGGAAGGGACCGAGTTCGTCCGCGCATCGATCTTCGGCTGGGGGGACATGCGGCCGCTGTCCGACCTCGTCGCCGGCGCCGAGGACGCCGGTTTCTCCCTGGCGAGCCTCGACGATCTCACCGACGACTACCGGCGCACCATCGACGACTGGCTGGTGAACGTCGACGCGGCCGCGGAGCGGATCGACGCGATCCGCCCGGGAACGGCCGCGACGCTGCGCCGCTATCTGGAGGTCGCGAACGCCGGCTGGGGCTACACCACCAAGCACTACGCGCTGGTGTGCCGCAAGGCACGCTGACCGCCGCCGAGCGAGGAACGGGATCCACATCATGACGGCATCCGACATTCTCCGGCCGGCGTTCGGCCAGGCCCGCGGCGTCGAACCACCGCGAGCCCCCGCACGCCCGGCCCTGGCGCCGCTGCTTCCTCCCGCCGAGGTCGAGGCGGCCGTCATCGCCTTCCACCAGGCGGGTTCCACCACCCGCCGCTTCGACGTCGAATCGACGTTCGCCTGGGAGAACGCCGACGCCGGTCGGCTCACCGAGGGACAGCGCTCCGCGGTCCGGTTCATCACGTTGATCGAGGACCACCTGCCCGGCTACTTCGGCGTGTACGAGCGGGCCTTCCCGCTGAACCCCGACGTCGACGTCGAGACCTTCGTGCACAACCGGGAGCTTTACCACTTCACCGTGCGTTGGGCGCAGGAGGAGGACAGCCACGCCCGGGCACTGTTCCGCTACCAGGTCGCCGCCGGCATCGCCGATCCCGACGAGCTGCGGCGGGAACTGGCGACCGAGGGGCGCAAGCACTTCGAACTGCCGCACGACCACGCGGTCTCGCTGTTCGCCTACGCCCTGGTCCAGGAGAAGGCGACCCAGCTGTACTACCAGCAGCTGCGGGCGGTCGTCGGCGATCCGGTGTTGGCCGATCTGCTGAACCGGCTCGCCAAGGACGAGGCCCGGCACTTCACCTTCATGGCCGACATCGTGGAACGGTACCTGCGCCGCCACGGCGACGCCGTCATCGAGCCGATCCGGGAGGTTATCGCGCACTTCCGGATGCCACTGGCCGACACGATCCGGGGTTACTGGCGCTGGGCCCTGCGGATCGCCGAGACTGCCCGCTACGATCACACCGACGCCTACCCGCACCTCATCCGAGTGGTCAACCGGGCGGTCGACGTCCGCACCGACAAGGTCGACGAACTGGTTCGCTTCGTCGACGCCTGCCGGTCGACGACCCTGGACACCCCGTAGGTCCCTGCCAGGACCAGCGCAGCAGCAGTGGCCGTCCCACGAACCGGCGGCCGGTGAATTTGCGGGAGCTGAGCGCGGTCCGCGATCCCTGGACCGTGCTCAGCTCCCCACGACTCGGCCGCCACACGATCACGCGCACGATCACGCGGACGCGTCCCGGCTGGGACGCGTCCGCGTGGATGGCCGCACGGGAAACTACCGGATCCGTTCGTGACAGGCCCGGTACCGGCAAACCCGGCACCGTCAGGCCCGGTACTGACGAACTCGATCGCCGAAGCGGTCAGGGCATCGCCTCCACCAACGCCTGCCGGATGTCGGAGTTCCGGTTGAACTCCCGGCCGAGAACGCTGCCGAGCGCCTTGCGGATCTTCACTTGGAGCTGTTCCAGCGTATCCGGCTCGGAAACCCGCAAGAACACCTCGAACGCGGTGTCAATGGTCTCGTGGCCCTGAAGATCCTCGAGCAGGCGGTGCTTGAACTCCCCCACCGGATGCTTGATCCGGTTGTTCGACATGTAGAAGTGGAACGTCTCCAACACGGACACGAGCTCGTGCGGATTCCGCTCCAGCCGGCGCTTCGCGAAGTACATGAACTCCCGGGCATGACCGGCCTCGTCCCGGCTGGCGCGCAGCATGAGGTCCGCCAGCACCGGCTCGCGCACCCACTCCGACATCGTCCGGTAGACCRTGTTCACCGTCATCTCCGAGATGACGTTGGTGATCAAAGTGGCGCTCGGCGTGGTGCCCGGCACGTAGGGCTCGCGCAACGCCTCGATCCGGCGCTGGTCGATCTGGGCGTCCACCGCCTGCAGCCACGCCCGGAAGGCGTAGTGGTGCTGGAGCTCCTGGTAGCCCCAGATGTTCACGAAGGCAGAGCAGTCGTAATCGTCGGTGAACTCGTTGAGAAAGCCGTGCACCGCCGCGATGGAGGTGGCCTCACCCATGACCGCACCCTTGACCAGCGCAATATACTCGGGCTGGACAAGATCCCTGCGGATCTCGTCCAGCGGCAGGTCGACCAGCTTCCACTGCAGCCGCTCATAGTGCTGGAATACGTCAAAGCTGTGCGCGTTCTCGATGGTGTCGGAGGTCGCCATGCTGGAATCTCCCCTGGCCCGGTCCCGTCGACCTGTGCGGACTCGTTTCTATTTCACCACAGTTGGTTCGACAATATCAACGGCCAGTCATTACGTCATCCCATCGATCGATGGGAACAGGCTATGGCGCCCACGACGAAGTCCTTGGATTTTTATGATGTTCTCGCCCAGGATTCCGGGAAGATTAACCCACGAGTCGATCCGGCGGGCCGCCAATACCTCATGGCTGCTCTGGCTCCATGAACCTGCTCCAGGCACCTGCTCCATGCACCGCGCGAGAGACCGGGCAAGAGGGAGTTCATGTGACACCTGCTGCGCACGCTGCTGACGCGGGTCGAGAAGCTGGAGCTGCCTGGAGCCRCTCAGCGACAGCCGCCAGGACAAGYCGAACGTCAACTTCCGCGGCCCTGACGGACTCCCGGCCGCCCCGCGGCAGCCGGGGGCACGCCGTCGTCCTCGGCGCCGGGATGGCCGGGCTCCTCGCGGCCCGGGTGACGGCCGAGTTCTTCGACCGGGTGACGATCATCGAACGAGACGACCTCACCACCGAGGGTACTCGCCGCGGCGTCGCGCAGGGATCCCATCTGCACGCCCTCACCGAACGAGGCCGGTTGTGCCTGGAGGAGCTGTTCCCCGGGTTCACCGACACCGTGACCGGCCACGGCGCGCCTCGCGCCCACATGCTCGTCGAGACCCGGTGGTACGTCCGCGGGCGGCGATTGTACCCCACCGACACCGGGCTCACCTCCCTGCTGGCGAGCCGGCCGCTGCTGGAGAGCGTGCTGCGGGAGGCCGTACTCGCCCGTTCCCAGGTCCGCCTGCTGCAGCGGGTGCGCGCCGTTGGGCTGGTGGGCCGGCCCGGCCCGGGCGGTCCGGACGAACCCGGCCGGATCGTCGGGGTCCGGGTCGAACGCCTCGACAGTGGCCCGCGGCCGGACGACGCCCGAGTCAACGGCACCCAAGCCAACGGCACCCGGCCCGACAGCAGCACCTGGCCCGGCGGGGTACGCCCTGCGGATGCGCACCTCGACGGCGGCGAGGTCATCGAGGCGGAGCTGGTCGTCGACGCGACCGGCCGCGGCTCCCGGGCAGCGGACTGGCTCGCCGCGCACGGGCTGCCCGTGCCCGTGCGCGAGCAGGTCGACGTCGACCTCGGCTACGCATCCCGCGTCTACCGGCGACGCGCGAGCGACCTCGACGGCCAACGTGCGGTTATCATCTCGACGATCCCCGGGCTGCGCGGCGGTGGCGCCGTCGCGCAGGAGGACGATCGGTGGATCGTCACCCTGGCCGGCATGCTCGGCGAGCATCCGCCCACCGACCCGGACGGGTTCGCCCGCTTCGCGGCAACCCTGCCCRCTCCCGACATCGCCCGGCTCATCGCCGACGCCGAGCCGCTCGGGGATCCGACCCCCTACCGCTTTCGCGGATCGGTGCGACGCCCGTACGCACGCCTGCGCGAGCCCAGCGCCGGCTTCGTCGCCCTCGGGGACGCGGTGTGCAGCCTCAACCCGCTGTACGCCCAGGGGATGACGGTCGCGGCCCAGCAGGCGCTGGCGCTGCGGGACGCCCTGCGGGACACGCCGGACGCGCTCGGCCCACCCGCCGCCCGCACCGACGCCGATCTGCCCCGGCGGTTCTTCACCGCCGCGGCCGTTCCCGCCGACCTGGCCTGGGCTCTGGCCACCGGAAATGATCTAGGATACCCACAGGTGCAGGGGCGGCGCACCCCGCGGATCAGGCTGGTCAACGCCTATCTGCCCCACGTGCACGCCGCCGCGCATACCGACCCGGTGGTGGCCCGGGTGTTCATGCGAATCATCAATCTGGTCGAACCGCCGTCGGCCCTGCTGCGACCGGACGTCCTCACTCGGGTGCTACGCGCCCRCCGCTCCTGATCCTCCACGCCGGCGGCCGGCTCCGGGTGCCGTGGGATGCGCACGTGCCCGGGACCGCGCCGGGCCGGGAATCCCCGCCTCAGCCACCGAGCTGGGCGGGTTCACGGCTGGACACCACTCGCGCTCATGGCCGCGACGACACGTTCACGGTGTTTCGCCGCGTAGGCTTCTCGATTGTTCAGTCGGGGGAACTGTTCCCCCGGAACCGGCACACCGAGGAAGTCGCACAGGGGCCCCCACCCCTGGGCGACGTCGAATACCAACAGACGGTCGGCTGAGATCTCGCGTTGCACCGCGGCATTGTGCTCCGCGAAGACCTGTAGGGCGTGGTCCTTGTCTGCGAAACGCCCCTTGAAGACACCGTCCCACACCACCAGATTCATCATGGTGATCACGCGCATGGCTTCCGCGCTCATTCGCGCCGGTCGGTTCGATATCGCCTGGAACAGTGTGCTCCGCGCACTGTCATACCACTTTTCCGGGTCGCGAACCGTAAGAATCACTCGAGCCGACGGGTAGTGGTCCGCAAGCTCCCGCCAGAACCGGGCTCCCGGCCAATCGACTGTCGATCTGTACTGGCCGTACAGCGAGTCCCAGTCCACAGGAGCGCCTTCAGCGGCACTCGTCCATGCGGCAATGGTCTCTCGGTGCGCGAGGACCTCGTCCATGTGATGACAAGGGCCGTAACCGAGCTGTTCGAGGGCCAACTTGAGCGAAAGCGTTCCGGTGCGCCCGAAGCCCGCACCAATGATGTTGATCATTTCCCTCCTCCGTAGACAACGGATGCAACATTAACGACCATTCCGTTGCGAGTCCAGAGGGAATTTTAATAATCTACCATTCTGGTAGGGATTGTGTAGTTGTAAGTATCCTAACTGCCCACACCCGGTTGTCCGGTGTAGTTTTATGGAGGATTCAGGATTCAGGATTCACCACGGCGCCGCGGCCAGGCGGGCACGGCCTCCGCCGGGGATAGCGGACACGCGGGCAGCGGCCCCGCCGCCGGGTCAGCTGCCGCCGCCACTGCCGCCGGTGACCTCGATGTGCCTGGGCTGACTCTTCCTGGACTTGGCGAGCCGGATCGTCAGCACCCCGTCGTCCAGCGACGCACTGACCGACTCCGGGTCCACCTCGCCCGGCAGCACGATGCGATGTTCAAACCTGCCCACCCGGCGGGTCTGACGGCGTAGCACGCCCTTCCGTTCCCGCTCCTTGATCTCACCGGTGACCCGAAGCTCGTTATCCTGCAGGTCGATCGAGACATCGCGGCCGCGCACCCCGGGGAGCTCGAGTTCGACGATGTAGGCATCGTCGGTCTCCTCGATGTCGACCGGGATGACGGCGGCGGCCAGCAGTCCCACCGGTCGGCCTTCCGCGCCACCGACGACCTCATCGAGCAGGCTTCCCATCCGGGTCCAGGCGTCCTCGATCTCCCGGAACGGATCCCACCTGATCACCGGGGCCGGACGTTGGCTGCTTCGCACCGGAAATGCCATGATGTTCCTCCACTCGTCAATATCATTTCGACATCATTCGATTCGACCACACAATCAGCTGTTATCGGTCAAACACTTCCATCGCCGTCTCCCTGGTCGTCGGCGGGTAAATCGGCCGCGGCGGGAAACACTGACCACTGCTTCGGGGTTGTTCCGCAACCGCCGGAACGGTGAACAACCGGCGCGACCTCTCCGGGACGGCCACCGCCTGGGCACACAGCACCCGGGCAGGTGTGGAGGCCGCGAAGCACGGCGGTCCCGCCATCCCCTCGAATCAGTTTTCCTCATCAAGACGAGCCGGCGGGACCCTGGCCCTGTCCGCTGACGGACAATGAGCCCAAAGTCCTTCTGCCCAGCTCCGCCCGCACGAAACCACAGCCGGGCGACGGTGCGGGCATCGCGGCATCCCGCCCTGCCCCGGCTGGTCGCGCGGCTGAACGCACTCCCAGGGGCTCCTCGAGCACCTCGGCGACCAGCCCGCGATCGTGACCACGCTGCAGGAATGGCATGACATCCTCGCGGCTGTCAGCCGGCAATCCGCCGAGACGGATCCGCTGCCAGTGGCACAGTGGCGTGCGCTCGCGGCCGGCCTGCCGCGTTCCCCGGAGCCCGCCGAGGGCGCGCGTCAGACCGCCGCGGCCGGCACCGGGGCGAGGGCGAGACCCGTCCCCGGCAGGGCGGCCCGCACCTCGGCGGCGAGCAGGTTCCAGTCCGTCACGCGGGCCGAGGTCAAGCGGTAGGCCAGGCCGACGCGCCGGTGCGGCGCGGGCCGGCGGAACGTGGCGACGGCCAGGCCCCGCCCCTCGCCGACCTCGACTCCGACAGCGGCGGCGGGGACGAGGGTCAGCCCCAGGCCACCGGCGACCATCTGGACGATCGTCGACAGGCTCGCCGCACGCAGGGTGGAACGCTCCCGTGCCCCTGCCTCCCGGCAGACCTCGAGTGCCTGGGCCCGGAAGCAGTGCCCGTCCTCCAGCAGGAGCAGGTCCTGCCCGCCGATGGCTGCGACCGGCACGGCAACGCCACCCGCCAGCGGGTGCTCCGCGGGGGTGACGAGGACAAAGTCCTCGTCGTACAGCGGGATCTCGGCTGTCCCCGGCTCATCGGTGGGCAGAGCGAGCAACGCGAGATCGAGCGCACCGCCGCGCAGCTCCGCCAGCAGGGTGGCCGTCTGAGACTCCCGCAGCCGCAGCCGCGCCTGCGGCCACCGTTCCCGCAGCGTCGGCAGCAGCTGTGGGAGCAGGTAGGGGGCCACCGTGGGGATGACCCCAAGACGGATGTCACCGACCAGGGGTTCCCGGGCCCGGATGGCCAGTTCACCGATGTCGTCGACGGCACCCAGTACCCCCCGGGCCCGCCGGACGATCTCCTCCCCGAGCCCGGTGAGCAGGACGCTGCGGGTGGTGCGTTCCACGAGCTGGACGCCCAGGGTGCGCTCAAGCGCCGCCACCGCGCTGGACAGCGTCGGCTGGCTGACGTGCAGGGCCRCCGCGGCGCGGCCGAAGTGCCGGTGATCGGCCACTCYGACGAGGGCGCGCAGCTGGGCCAGGGTCGGGTGCGGACTAGCCATAGATTGAGGCTATCAAAGTTGCGGAATTTTTCGATTTCTCTTCCGAGTCGCCGACCGTGACAGTGTGACAGTTATGACAGTGGAGTCATCCCTGCGCGGCTTCTCGATCGACGAGGCCGTCAACGAGGCCATCAACGACGGCCGCGGCCATCTACTGGGGCCGGCGCCCCGGCTGTTCCACCGCACGCGTTCCTGATCGCTCCTGATCCGTCTATGCCCGGAGGGTCCCATGTCCGAGAACCATGACGCAGTCGTGTACAACACGAACGCGGAGAACGGCGGTGGCTGCCCGGTCGCGCACGGGCGCGCCCCGCACCCCACCCAGGGCGGCGGAAACCGCGGCTGGTGGCCGAACCGGCTCAACCTGAAGATCCTCGCCAAGAACCCCGCCGTGGCCAACCCCCTCGGCGGGGAGTTCACCTATGCCGAGGCCTTCCGGACCCTCGACCTCGCCGCCGTGAAGCAGGACATCGCGGCGGTGCTGACTACCTCGCAGGCCTGGTGGCCGGCCGACTACGGTCACTACGGCCCGTTCATCATCCGGATGGCGTGGCACAGCGCGGGTACCTACCGCATCAGCGACGGTCGCGGTGGTGCGGGTGCCGGCCAGCTGCGTTTCGCTCCCCTCAACAGCTGGCCGGACAACGCGAACCTCGACAAGGCTCGCCGCCTGCTGTGGCCGGTCAAGAAGAAGTACGGTCAGAAGATCTCATGGGCCGATCTGATGATCCTCGCCGGCAACGTCGCCCTGGAGTCGATGGGCTTCGAGACCTTCGGCTTCGCCGGCGGTCGGGTGGACGTCTGGGAGCCTGACGAGGACGTCTACTGGGGCCCCGAGACCACCTGGCTCGACGACGAGCGCTACACCGGCGACCGGGAGCTCGAGAATCCCCTCGCCGCCGTCCAGATGGGTCTCATCTACGTCAACCCGGAGGGCCCGAACGGCAACCCGGACCCGATCGCCGCGGCGCGCGACATCCGCGAGACGTTCCGCCGGATGGCGATGAACGACGAGGAGACGGTCGCCCTGATCGCCGGCGGCCACACCTTCGGCAAGACCCACGGCGCGGCCAACCCGGACGAGCACGTCGGCCCGGAGCCCGAGGGCGCCCCCATCGAGGAGCAGGGCTTCGGCTGGACGAGCACCTTCGGCACCGGCAGGGGTGGGGACACGATCACCAGCGGGCTTGAGGGTGCGTGGACGAACACCCCGGTGAGCTGGGACAACAGCTTCTTCGAGATCCTGTTCAGCTACGAGTGGGAGCTGACGAAGAGCCCCGCCGGTGCGAACCAGTGGAAGCCGAAGGACGGTGCCGGTGCCGGCACCGTCCCCGACGCCCACGACGCAGCGAAAAGCCACGCCCCCACGATGCTGACGACGGACCTCGCCCTCCGGTTCGACCCGATCTACGAGCCCATCTCGCGGCGCTTCCTGGAGAATCCGAGCGCGTTCGCGGACGCGTTCGCCCGGGCGTGGTTCAAGCTGACGCATCGTGACCTGGGGCCGGTCGCGCGCTACCTCGGCCCGGAGGTCCCGACCGAGACGCTGCTGTGGCAGGACCCGCTCCCGGCGGTGGCCCACGAGCTCATCGACGCCGCGGACGTCGCCACTCTCAAGGGTCAGATCCTTGCCTCGGGCCTGTCGGTCTCCCAGCTGGTCTCCACCGCGTGGGCGTCGGCCTCGACGTTCCGCGGTGGTGACAAGCGCGGCGGCGCCAACGGTGCGCGCATCCGCCTCGAACCACAGCGCGGTTGGGAGGTCAACGAACCCGACCAGCTGGCGGCGGTCCTGCGCACGCTGACGAGAATCCAGGAGGTCTTCAACGCCGCCCAGACCGGCGGCAAGCAGGTCTCACTCGCCGACCTGATCGTGCTCGCCGGTGGTGTTGCCGTCGAGCAGGCCGCCGCGAACGCCGGCTTCGACGTCGAGGTCCCCTTCGCACCGGGACGTACCGACGCGTCGCAGGAGCAGACCGACGTGGAGTCGTTCGCGGTGCTCGAGCCGACGGCGGACGGGTTCCGCAACTACCTGGGGAAGGGCCACCGCCTGCCGGCTGAGTACCTTCTGCTCGACCGGGCGAACCAGCTGACCCTGAGCGCCCCCGAGCTGACGGTCCTCGTCGGTGGTCTGCGGGTCCTGGGCGCCAACTACCAGCAGTCGCCGCTCGGCGTCTTCACCGCGACCCCCGGGTCGCTGACGAACGACTTCTTCGTCAACCTGCTCGAGCTGGGCAYGACGTGGAAGACGACGTCCGAGGACGCGAACACCTTCGAGGGCCGCGATGCCGCCACGGGCAAGGTCAGGTGGACCGGCAGCCGCGCCGACCTCGTCTTCGGTTCAAACTCCGAACTGCGCGCGCTCGCGGAGGTCTACGCGAGCGACGACGCGCGGGAGAAGTTCGTGCACGACTTTGTCGCGGCGTGGGTCAAGGTGATGAACCTCGACCGGTTCGACCTCGTCTGATCCTGGTTCACCTCGCCCGATCCTGACGTCCAGGTCGGCCCGTGCCGGGCCACCTGGACGTCCTCGGTCCCGTCGCCATGGGCCTGAGGACGTGACGGTCGTGACGGTCGTGACGGTCGTGACGAGCTCGTCCGCCGAACAGGTGCCGGCGGCCGATCGGCGTGACAGGCGTCACCAGCACCCCCATACCTTCAGATAATCGACTGATCCTGCTAGACAGAACCAGTACCCGGGGAAACCTCGACGTCGCAGTACGATCCCGCGGGGACGACCATGATCCTTTGTGATCCCGTGCCGCCCCTGCCGGAACGGCTCCCTCCCGCCGCCCAGGCCGTCCAGCCGCTGTCCCGGCCACGCTCCCCGTTCCCGTACTAAGCCGGGGGTCAACGGCTCTCGCCTTCGAAGATCTCCCTCACCGCCGCCGCGCGCGGGACGAGCGGTAGCGTGCGCGCCGCCAGCCTTCCTCTGGACACGCCTGGCGACTGGCCCGCGCGCCCACCCGAGGCACGGGAGAAACCCTCGGCATCCGGTCTCCTCGATCCCCTGCTGCTCTCTGTGCCCAGCCCTGGGCCGGCGACCGCCACGGTTCGGCGCACCGGCTGCCGTTGCACCGTTCGTCTCCCTCCCCCTCGACACGGAGGTCGAGGCGGCGGTCACCGTGCGACGCGTAGGTCGACAACTCACTGTAGTCGACTCCGAGCTCGGATCGGCGGGATCCCGGGCGAGCGTGCTTGTGCGTTTTCTCGTCTCGCRCCTCACCGTCCATTGACCCCTTCAAGGACGCGCTGGCCAACGCCTGTTCGAGGGACCAGACGGAGCGGGGACCGCGGCAGTCCGGTCGAGCGCGCCCGCACCCGGGCCGAGTCGGTCAGGTCGACATTTTTATTAACTCTGCGTAACAGAATGYGGAATACAACGTGGTCCTTCACCGCCCCGGACCGGAGGACCACCCCCATCGCTGCCACAATGCGACTTCGTAAGCACGGTTCGTAGTCAGACGGCACCAAAGACCACTAGCCACACATCCGACATCGCAGTCCGGAGTCTGGGGAATACCAGATTCCGGACAGCACGATCATCAGGGGGATCAAGAGATCATGACGTTAACGCATCCGACCGAGACGCCGACGAGCCTGATGACCGGGCATCCGGTTCGACTGGCCCGCCCGGGGGAGACGGACGACCGCGAGTCGCGCCCCGCCCGGGACACCACCACGACAATCACCCGAACCGGCACCCCCGGCATCGGCGG
>NZ_MRUJ01000136.1:0-36221 GCF_002099325.1 Frankia sp. KB5
CGCGCTGCGAGGTCGATCGGACAACCCGGCCCGGAGGGGCCGGCCGACGAAGAACCACGATCCGACGACCATGGCCTTCGACGTCCCGCGGCTCACGCCCGCAGGTGCTGGAGCGGCCCGGCGAAGGTCCGCATCACCTCGCTGAACGTCGTGTCGGGACGGTAGGCGGGCGGCTGGACCGATTCCCCGGCCCCGCTGCGGGCCGCTCCGAACCGCATGGTCCACAGCATCGTCTCGGCCACCGGGAGGGTGGCCACGACCGCGTCGTTCTCATCCTCCAGCTGGCCCGTCAGCCAGGAGACGCGGTCCGACTGCAGCGCGCAGACATAGATCACCTCGCCGGCCGCGTTGCCCGGGGCCGCACGCAGCCGCGCCGCCTGGTCCCCGGCGGCCAAGGCCTCGCCCAGCCGGTCGGCGACCAGCTGACGTTCCCACAGTTGCGCATCCTGGGCGATCCGGACGGCGACGCCACCGCACAGCCTCCGCTCGACGTGGATCTGCGCGTCGATCTCGGTGGCCTCACCGAAGTACCACGCGAGGACGTCGGGCAACGCGGCCCGCAGCTCCGCGGCGGACGGCTGGGCCATCGCCAGCCCCGGGCACTGCGGGGACCAGGCCGACCACGAAGGCCCGTCATGCCGCACGATCAACGAGACGGGCCTACCCACGATAGATCATCTCGCGCGACTCCTCCGCCGTCCCGCCGCTTTGATCAGTATCCGCGCTTCCCTCGCTGCCCGGGAGCACTTTGCGGTAAAGGCCGGACCGATTACGCGCAACACCGGCCTGTCCCGCACAACACCGACCTCTCCCGGCCGACGGTCTGGTCACGGGCGGCACTGACACGGAGGATGCGCAAGGGATCCGCAAGGCGGGCCAGGTCGGCGGGCCAGGTCGGCGGGCCAGACGGCGGGAGGGAGGGAGCGGTGGTGGGGGCCGACGACATCCGGGGGCGCCGGATCGGACCAGACGAAGGAATGCTGTTGCGAAGGCTGCGTCTTGCCGCGCTCACCGATGCTCCTTCGGCGTTCTGGCAGACCCTGGCCGAGGCGAGCGCGCTGCCCGCCGAGGAGTGGGACGCCCGCGCCCGCGCCGGAGCCTACTCGTCCGCCGATCTGGTGGCCATCGTCGCCGTGGCTGGCGAGGCCGCCGGGATGGTGCAGGGCTTCACCCCGGTGGGCCGTCCCTGGTTACGGGAACTCGGCGCCATGTGGGTCGCTCCCGAGGCGCGGGGCACCGGAGCCGCCGACACCCTCCTGGCCACCGCGATCGACTGGGCCCGCCAGGCGGGCGCGGAGGCGGTGAAGCTCTGGGTGGTCCCCGGGAACCGTCCGGCGCGGCGCCTCTACGCCCGCCACGGATTCCTCGTCCTGGGCGGGCCGAAACCCGTCACCGACGATCCGACCGTCAAGGTCTTCGTTCCGATGCTGCTGCCGCTGTATCCCGCCCGGCCCCCGCCGCCCGCTGACAGTCCCCGCTTCGGGTGACGTCACCGCGACCGGTATCACGGGTGCCCCGGTGGGTTGGGGAACAGCTCCGGCGGTTATCCTTGACAAGCCCCCGAAAAATCCTCTACGGAGGACCAACACGAGGAGGTGGCCGCTGTGAGTCCTGGCGGGTGCTCCAGTAAAGGCCGCTTCCTGCTCGTGGACGTCAGCCAGCACTGAATCCCGGGCCGATGAGCGCGCACCGTCGCGCCCGGCCCGCGTCCACGGAACCCGGGTAGACGACGCCCGGGGCACTGTTCGGAAGTCCGGCCTGTTCGGACGCACGGCCCTCCTGTCCGGTGCGGCCGTGCCGTCGGCGACGTCGTCTCCGCCTCGGAGACGACGGTCACCGCTCTCCCGGCCCGACCGGTTCATGCCGGTAGCACGGAGCCATCCTGTCCCGGCCGCGCTTCCCTGATCCGTCCGGGTCGGCAGTCGCGTGGGCCGCGAGCAGTGCACAAGCAGGTGCGGTCGATCGAAGTCGTATCGACCAGAGGTCGCCGTGGCGATGCCGCCCGCGGCCTGCTCGAGGAATGCGCGCTCGCAGCTGTCCGGCAGTGGCTGGGGCGCGCGGAGGGGGACCTTCCATGAGCATCTCAACATCGCGGACCGCGGGACGTCGTCGTGCCTGCACCGAGCGTCTCGACCTGCCCGCCTCCGGCCGGGTCACACTGATCCCCCGGGGCATGGACCGGGAATCGGTCAGTCGCTTCGCGGAGGCCATCGCCCGTTTCCTGGGAACCGGGCGCTACCTCGCCATTCAGACCTGTATCGTGATCGTCTGGATAGCCTTGAACATCGCGCTACCGCTGCTGCGGTGGGATCCCTACCCTTTCATCCTGCTGAACCTGGCCTTCTCGACCCAGGCCGCCTACGCGGCACCGTTGATCCTGCTCGCCCAGAACCGACAGGACGACCGTGACCGTGCCTCGCTGGCCGAGGATCGGGCGGTCGCTGTACGTATGCGGGAAGACACCGAGTTTCTCGCGCGTGAGATCGCCGCGCTCCGGCTTGCCCAGAGCGATGCGGCGACCCGGCAGTACATGCGCGGCGAGCTGGCCGGCCAACTCGAATCTCTTCGCGGCGACATCGAGAGTCTGGTGCGGGACGCGGTTCGCGTTCCGCCCCAGACGGCGTCGGATGAACGGGAGCCGACCGCCGCACGATCGCCGTCACGGCACGGCGGGCCGACGCCCACCCCCGGTGGTGCCCCCCGGGAAACGAGCGACCCCGAGACCGAGGGCCCACCCGCCACGGGCAAGCCGAACATCGGGAACCCGGAACGCCCCCGGCGGCCCAAGCACCACAAGCGCAGGAACACCACGGGTGTGAGCACGACCGGCATCCCCCCTCACTCCACGGACGCCGGGTATGCCACCCGCACCGGGAACCGCGAAAACGGCGGTCCCGACAGGAAAACGACGCCGACCATCGCCACCGGTCCCACCCCGAAGACCACGCTCGACGACCCCACCCGGGAGGCCGGCGCGACGACGCACCTCAAGAACAGAGGAGTTACAACGCACGGGCACCATAGTCTCTCTGCCCATACGGGCTCCTCCTGGCATTCATTGGGAAAGCCGCAACCAGTGGATTCCTACCCAGGAAACGTCCACTCGCGACACGGGTCGTAACCACCCTTCTGCGGAACGGGTCAACCCAGTAGCGTTCGGCAGGTGCGTGTCCCCTGTCCGCCCCGGCATGACCCGCGTCGCCTCCGCGGAAGCCTCGGGCGGGCGCTGGTGGCCGTGGCGGTCCTCGGAGCAATCCTCACCCCGTTCCTGAAGATCGTTCCAGCGACCGCGGCCGTCCCCGCACCCACTCCCGGTCCCACGAGCGGCCTGGGTACCGCCGCGTCCCCCGCGGCCGGCCTCGGGCCGCCGGCTGCGGCCAGCGCCCCACCCGCGGTCCCGCCCACCGTCCCGCTCGCCGCACCGGCACCCACCGCCGCTTCCGACTCCGCTCCCCCGGCCGGTCTCACGGCCGCCGAGTGGCTTGTCGCGGACGCGGGAAGCGGCGCCATCCTCGCCGCCTACCGCCCACACGCCCAGGATCTCCCGGCCAGCACGATGAAAATCCTGACCGCGCTGACCGTGCTGCCCGGCCTGCCGCCGGACCAGGTCGTGACGGTCGACGAGAACGCCCCTCGGGTGGACGGCACGAAGGTCGGTCTCGTGCCGGGGGTCGGATACACCGTCCGTGACCTGGCGACCGCCATGCTGATCTCCAGCGGAAACGACGCGACCATGGCCCTGGTCCAGGCGAGCGGGGGAACTCCCGCCGTGCTGCAGCGGATGAACGCTCTAGCCAGGTCACTCGGCGCAACGGACACCGTCGCCGGTGACCCGACCGGACTGGACAGTCCCGGCCAGGTCACCAGTGTGCACGACCTAGCCGTGCTCGGTCGGGCGGCGTTGGACAACCCGACGGTGCGCGGCTACCTGACGATCCCGCGCGCCTCGCTCGCCGGCCGGGGGAGCACCCGCTTCGAGATCCAGAACCACAACGCCCTGCTGCGTTCCTACGAGGGGACTATCGGGGTGAAGAACGGCTACACCATCGCGGCCGGCGCGACGTTCGTCGGCGCGGCCACCCGCGGCGGCCACACCCTCATCGTCGCCCTGCTGCGGACGGCTCCCGCCTACGGCAAGGACGCGCGCGCGCTGCTCGACTGGGGCTTCGCGCACGCCGACACGGTCACCCCGGTCGGGTATCTCGCGAACCCCGGGGCGACGGCGGCGGCGTCGAGCGGGCCCGCGGGAGACCGGCCCTCCATCAGCCCGGCGGGTCCAGGGGTCGCGCCGACCGCCGGCACGGCAACATCCTCCTCTTCCTCCTCGCGGCACGGAGTCGCCCGCGCGGGCGATCCTGGCAGCGACATCGGCCCGATAACCTGGATCGCGATCGGCTGCACCGTCGTAGCATGCCTGCTCACCGCACTCACCCATCGGGCCGCCCGGGTACGCCGACGCCAGCGCCGGCGGCGGCACGCGGCGGCGGGCCTCCGGGACGTCGAGCGCCCGTCGGGTCGGCCGCCCGCACCGCGTTACGGACACGTGTCCGTAACGCTGAGGCCGGCTGCCGGACCTGATCAGTCCGATCTGCTGGATGTCCCCGAGGGTATGCGGCGGCGCAGAAATGCCCGTACCCGGGCGGGGAGGGGCACCGTGCCACGCGGGTTGCTCTCCGACGCCACCCGCACCGGTCCGGCCGAGGATGGCTTCGCCGACGACGGGTCGGATGAAGCAGGCGCGAGCGGCGTCGAGCCGTTCTGGGAGCCGGGCACCAGGCGGCGGGAGGCCTCCGGGTTCGGCGAGCCGCTCGACCGGTAGGACTCCGGCCCCGTGGATCCCGCGCCTGCCGCGCCCGCGCTCCCCGCCGCCGCGCGGTCGGCCGCCTCGGAGACGGTATGCCGGGCTGCCGAACCGGAGGGGAAGACGTCGGAGTTGTAGGGCGCCGTCACGGTCCAGGCCGCGACGAACAGCGTCCATCGCATGACAATGTTGATCCAGATGAGCAACCCGACGATCACCGCGAACGTACCGTACACCGGATTGCTCATGGTTTGCCCGACTAGCCAGGTGCCGACGATCTTGAGGATCTCGACTCCGACGGCGCCGAGCACCGCACCCCGGACCGTCCGCACCCGGTCGGTCTGCTGCGGCAGCCGCCAGAACAGATAGAGGAAAACCGCGGTGTCGATCGCGAGGGCGACAAGCAGGGCCAGTAGGCCGGTCACCCAGGCCGCGGCGGTGCTGCCGGACAATCCGATCCAGCTCAGGAATGACCCGGTGGCCGAGGTCGAGAGGCTGGTCACGACGAGTGAGGCCAACAGAGTCAGCCCCAGTCCCGCGAGCACCGTGACATCCCGCAGCCGCCGGGTGATGATGTTGCCGACATCGATGTCCTGGTGCCATACGAGACGGATGGCGTCCCGCAGCGCGTCGATCCACGCGAGTCCGGCGAGCAGGAGGCCGGCAAGACCGATAATGCCCACACCGACCTTGGCGTTGCCAATCGAGGCGACGTCGAGCTTGTCCGCCAGGCCCGGAAGATAGTCGTTGATCTGCCGGGTCAGGCTCTCCTGCACATCGGGGTACGCGTCTACGACGAAGCCGGTGACCGCGAAGGCCAGCGCGATCAGCGGGAAGAATGACAGGAACGCGAAGTAGGTCGCCGACGCYGCGAGACGATCACCGCCATCGGCTGTGTAGCGGGAATATGYCCGGACGAGGTGATCGAGAAACGGACGTTTCCGGCGTACCGCCACAGCGGTACCGGAAACCGTCCCGACACCGGCCCGTACCGCCTGACGAGGTCCCGTCACATTCGTTACTGTCCCCCGACGACGTGCGCTCACTCCCGAGATCCGAGTGTGGCGCGTCGCCCCCCGCCGCCCACCGGTTCCGGCCCACGCTCAGGGCGACCGAACGGGAAGAAGCGTAGTTGCCGCCAGCGCAGGTCGGCGCCTCTTTCGTACAGCCCGAATCCGTTGACCTCGAACTGCGCCTGATATTCGGCGAGCGCATCAAAGGCGCGATCTAACGCGTCCTCGGCAAGATCGTGCGCGACGGTGACGTGCGGATGGTAGGCGAAGCTGAGCGGCCGGTCGAGAGGACCGGACCGTACCACCGCCGCCAGTTTCTCGCACCGGAGAATACCCATGGCGAGGGCGACGAACACGACCGGGGACAACGGCCGGAACGTGCCGGATCCCCGCAGGCGGATGGTGAACGGGGAGTTCGTCCGCGCCGTCTGCGCGAGGTGGCGCTCGATCATGGGCAGCTCCACGAACCCGACGGAGGTCGGACCCAGCAGGGTGACGTGCGGGACGATGAGGGCTGCGTTCGGGTCGCCGAGTCGCTCCCGCCAGTCCTGAAGCTCTGTGCGGTACGGCTCGGGGATGCCGATCGCCACCCCGATGTCCACCCGAGTCGCGGAACCGAGCGKATCGACCGATTCACCGGGATCAACGGCCGGGACAACCTGGACGGTATGACCGTTCACCCCCTCAGTCATGCGGGACCGGCTCCCCGACGAAAGCAGTGAYGATCGCTACTCTGCGTATCCACATGCCTGCCTGCGCCGGGTGAAGAACCGGCCGTCGGGATCGGTCTCGCCGAGGAAGCATGCCGACATCATGGCCCATGAGCCACGGCCGTCCCGCGCGGACCATGGGAAGGGGATGCGGATTCCAGATCATGACCAAAAGCTGACAATACCCTCGGGAAAAACCGGCATCCGACCGGAAATGCTCACCGACGGCTGYGCCGCACCCGCCCTTTCTCGCACGTCACGCCAAGCGGTTTGCGGACCACGAGGGGGCCTGCGCCAGGATCGCGTCCGCCAGCGGTGGCCAGACTCGCTGGGCCCACTCGCCAAAATCACGATCACAAAGAGTCACACATGCGAGGCGGGCGACGGGATCCACCCACAGGAAGGTCCCGCTCTGCCCGAAGTGGCCGAAGGTCGACGGCGCGTTGGAGCTGCCCGTCCAGTGCGGGTGCTTGTCGCCGCGGATCTCGAAGCCGAGTCCCCAGTCGTTGGGGGTCTGCTGGCCGAAACCCGGCAGCACGCCGGCAAGTCCGGGAAAGGCGACCGAGATGGCCGTGGCGAACGTCGCGGAGGTGATCAGCGTCGGGGCGAGGAGCTCGGCAGCGAAGCGTCGCATGTCGGCAAGCGTCGCCGTCACGCCGGAGGCCGGGGATCCCGTCAGCCGGGCATCGTGCATCCCGAGGGGCTCGAAGACCGCCTGGGCGAGGTAGTCGGCGAAGGCGATGCTGGTCGCCTTCTCCAGCGCCTCCCCCAGTCGCTCGAACCCGGTGTTGGAGTAGATGCGACGGGTACCCGGGGGGGCCAATACGCGGGTCCCCGAGAACGCGAGCCCGGAGGTGTGGGCGAGCAGATGAGCCACGGTGGACCTGGGGGGTCCGGCGGGATCRTCGAGCCCGATCGCGCCCTCCTCCACGGCGATCAGGACCGCATAGGCGCTGAGCAGCTTCGACACCGAGGCCAGCCGGAAGAGATGATCGAGTGGTCCGGTCCGCGCCACCTCCCGGACCCGCGGGGTCACCGCTGCGCCCGGCCACCCGGACCCCGCACCCGGTCCGACCGCCTCGTCCTCCCGACCCATCACCACGACCGCGACGGTCTCGACCGGCCACGCCGCCACCTGTCCAAGAGCGTCCACGTTCCGCACTGTACGAGGTTTTCCCGCCGGTCCCGACGACCCGGGCACCCGGTTCCACCCCGCGGGCCCGGCAAGGCGGGGCATGCGTCCCCCCGGGGGGCAGCCGGCTGCGAGACTGGCGGGCGTGCAGACCCCCACATCCCCGTCCGGCCCGCCCGCCCCGCGTGACGAGCACCTCGGAGAGAACCCCCCCACGGATACCCGAGGATCCGGCGTGGCCCCGGGGGACGGCGTGGCCCCGGGAGACGGCCCAGGTCCGCGGGAACGGGCGGAGAGACGTGACAACGCGGGAACCGCGGGACCACGATACGTGACGGCAGGGCCGGTCAAGGATGCTGACACGATCACCGTCGCCACCCCGATCGTGCGCGTGGACGAGGCTGCCGACCTGCTCTCCCGTACGATTGACGTCCTTGTCGTCGGGGGCGGYCCGGCCGGCAGCGCGGCGGCTCTGGGCGCCCTGCGGGAACGCCCGGACGCACACGTYGTCATCGCCGACGCCGCCGAGTTCCCCCGGGACAAGACCTGCGGTGACGGCATCGCCCCACACGGCCTGGACGTCCTGCGTGATCTCGGCGTGACCGATGCGGTCGCCGGGTACCGGCCGGTGGACCGCATGCGCCTGCGCACCCCAGGGGGCGCCGAGGTGGCCACTCCCTCAGCCCGAGCCAACTACGTGGTACCCAGGGAGGTCTTCGACGCCCGTCTCGTGGCCGCCGCCCAGGCACGTGGAGCTCAGCTGATCCGGCGGCGCGTGCGGTCCCTGGAGTTTACCGACCGGCCGCRCCTGGACGGTCGGGGACGGGAGCCGGTCGTCGTGGTCAACGGCTCGCTCACGGCGCGGGTCGTCATCGGCGCGGACGGCGCAAACTCCGCGGTACGCCGCGGGCTCGGGCTGCCGGGTAACCCCCCCGGGGCAATGGCGATCGCCGTGCGGGCCTATACCGAGGTCGCCTTCGGCGACGGCCCCCCCGAACAGTTCATCCACATGACCGACGAGGGTTGGCCAGCCTACGCCTGGTCGTTCCCGATCGGCGACGGCCGTGYGAACATCGGCTACGGGATGCTGCGGTCCCGGCTGGCCGGCGGGACGGACGGAACGAGTGCCAAGACCGTCCTGCGTCGCACGCTCGCCCGCATGCTGCCCGAGACACCGGCGCACCCGGCCACGCTGCGGGCCCATCATCTGCCGCTGTCGACCCATCGCCCCCGGYAGCCGAACGGTCCCGTGCTGCTCGCCGGGGATGCGGCCTCCCTGATCAACCCCCTGACCGGGGAGGGCATCTACTACGCGGTGCTGTCGGGGTCGCTGGCCGGRCATGCCGCCGTCCGCGCGGCGCACCCGGCCGCCGCGGGCCGGGTCTACCGACGCGCTCTCGACGCGGAGCTGGGACGGCATCTGYGGCACACGGCTCTGCTCGCCGGTCTCGCCGGGCGGCGCCRCACCCTGATGGACGCGGCGGTCCGGGCCGCCCGCACCCGTACCGAGCTGTACGACATGCTCGTCGAGATCGGGCTGGGCCGCGGCACCATCCCGACGAGTTCCCTGACCCGTCTGGCGATGCGGCGCACCATGACCGGCCTGCGCTAACCCGTCACGGGCCGCGCCCGACCCACCCCGGCAAGACCCGCGACGGCCACGGGCCGAGTGCGGTGGACAAGCCGTCACGGGCCGACGTAGGGAACGGCGAATGTGAGGATTATCACAGATACTCCAAACAGGAGGAGAATACTCACATCGAAGGCCCGTCCTCGCACCGCCAGCAGGCCGATCCGCCGTGCCGGCAGCACCAGACGGGCCAAAGCGGCCATCACCAGGACCACGCCGACGACCACCATTCCTCGGCGCCATCTGTCCTGGAAGACCAGCATCAGCCCGACGGTGACCCCGGCGAGCACCAACGCGAAGGTGGCCTCCTGCCGTAGCCAGCCGCCGATCCCGCCCCCGTCGCCACGCCTGCCGGGCTCGGCAGGCCCGGGCCCGGCGGGTGCGCCGGGCGTGACGAGTGGCGGCGGGGAGGCAGCTGGGACCGGTGTTCTCCGGGATCCGGAGATGGTCCCTGCCACGGGTGGCCCAGGCTCCGCACCGACCGCCGGCTTCCGGTGCTCCCCGAGGCCGACCAGCGGGGAGGACACCGAACGCCACGGGTCGTGCGATGGGATGCCGTCGCCCGCGACCCGCTCCGGTGGGGACGATCCGGGCTGACCCGGGGCGGCCGGCGGGGCCGGCGTCGGCGGAACGGGACGGTCGAACCGGCGCAACCCGCGATACTCGGCAGGAAGGCGCTCGTCACGATCCTCGCTCGGACGGAAGACGTCAACGCGGGCGGTGCCCGGCCACGACGGACGCCGCCGGTCCGCTTCCGCCCCAGCGCGGCGCGGCGGCAGCTCTGCCCGTTCCGCCCGGGGATCGGGCGCCTCATATCCGCCGGAATATCCGCCGGATCGGTGCCGCCCCCCCGGCCCGGGGCGGCCTGGATCATCCCCGGGTCGAGCCGGGCCGGAGCGGCGCACCGCGTCGGTCACCCTCGCCTCCGGCAGCGGTCGAGATCTCCTGCTGGACAGTGGTCCCGTACGGGACATGGTGGCGTCCCCGCCGTCATCGGCGACGACTTCCACCCAAGTGCAGGATGCATCGAACACCAATCCAACCAGGGCATCGGTCCTTACGGACACACGGTAGGCCGCCTGYGGCATCGGCGCCCACGGGCGCAGGGAGCACGGCGGGGCCACRCCGAGGCCACGCAGGGGTGGCCCGGGTGAACGGCCGGCCCGTCGGGCGGCGGATCCTCCACGACGGTGATCTGCCCGATGCCACGACCTGCCGAAGCGGGGATGACAGCCCTATATCACATGCCAGCGACCAAGGATACGATTACCCCATCCGAGCACATCACGCGCACAATATGCAGCACCCCCACCTATAGGCATCATGCAGGCTTAGGGCAGACTTCCGGCCGCAGTGCCCAAGTGGGATGGAGCGTGACGTGACAGACGAATCACCACACAGCAAGAAGCTGCAGGAACTGATGTTCCGGGCCTGGGAGACCTTCGGGGACGCCCGACACCTGGACAGCGACGACCGGGTGTTCGTCCAGGCGCTGGCGAGGCAGACGGCGGATCGGATCTCGGTGCTCTACGGCGCGAGCTGGCGCGACGCCCTGGACTGGGTAGCCCAGCGCTATGTGCCGAACGGCGACCAGCCCGGCGGTGTGCTCGCGGCGGCGGCCAGCCCAACGGCAACGACGTCCAACGGCAGCGCCAGCGGGCGCCGGGGCTCGGCGGCCGCGGAGGCGAACGCCGCCTCGTGAAGTGAGGGCACCGAACGGCGCACGGCGCCGTTGGGCGGCGCCACGGACGAACCACCAGAGCCACCAGAGCCGGTCGGAACATCGACCGAGGCCAGCCTGCCGGCGGGTCGGGACAGAACGTCCGGGGACAGACGACCGGGCACCGATCAGCAGTCGTCCGATCCGCCATGGCCATCCGGAGCGGACGGGTGGACGGGAGGCCGGCCCGGCGCGGCCAGATTATCGCTGTCCCAGGCCGATCATCGATCTGACAGCGATCATCTACCGGAGGTCGACCGGCATCCCGGACGCCTGCCCAGTGCCCCACCGGACACGCGCGCCGACGGGCCGGGGGCACCCGGCGTCGTGGCGAGCACCGGGACCGGGACCGGGATCATCGGCGACGCCGTGGAGCCGACTCCTTCGATCGAACTGGAGTATCGGCGTACGGACGGGCATCTGCGATGGGGCCGCCGATTCCGGTGAAGACATGCGCCGGTGAAGACATGCGTGCCGGGGCCGCCGACGACCTCCTCGACAAAGGCTTCGGCCGATGGCTGGCGGAACACACGCCGGTGCCACCGGCCTGGGTGGCCCGCTGTCAGTGCGCGAAGTGGCGGACACCGCTGAAGTAGAGCGTGACGCCGGCCTCCCGGGCAGCCGTGATGACGAGCTCGTCGCGCACCGACCCGCCCGGTTCGACCACGGCCCGCACCCCCGCCTCGGCGAGCACCTCGAAACCGTCGGGGAACGGGAAATAGGCGTCGCTCGCGGCGACAGCCCCCTTCGCCCGGTCCCCTGCCCGGGTCACYGCGAGCCGGGCAGCGTCCACCCGGTTCACCTGGCCCATCCCGACTCCGACGGTGGCACCGCCGGACGCGAGGAGGATGGCGTTCGACTTCACGGAGCGCACCGCCCGCCAGGCGAACCGCAACTCGGCCAGCAGGGCCTCGTCCGCAGGCGATCCCGCCTCCAGCGTCCATCCGGACGGCTCGTCGCCCGGCGCATCGACGGCGTCCCGCGACTGCAGGAGCAGGCCTCCGCTGATCTGGCGCAGTTCGATCCCGCGCTGGTGCGGCGGCGGTGGGCACTCCAGCAGCCGGATCGACGGCTTACGAGAGAGGATCTCCACCGCGGCGGGTTCGTAGGCCGGTGCGACGACGACCTCGGTGAAGATCTCCGCGATCTGTTCGGCGAGCTCGCCCGAGACCGGACGGTTGGTCGCGATCACCCCGCCGAAGGCGGAGACCGGGTCGCAGGCATGCGCCTTGCGGTGGGCCTCGGCGATGGTGGCGCCGATCGCGATGCCGCAGGGGTTGGCGTGCTTGATCACGGCCACGGCGGGCTCGGTGAAGTCGAACACCGCTCGGCGGGCGGCGTCGGTGTCGGTGTAGTTGTTGTAGGACATCTGCTTGCCGTGCAGCTGACGGGCCGAGGCGAGGCCGGGCCGACCCTCGGCGTCGCTCTCCACGTAGAGCGCGGCGCGCTGATGGGGGTTCTCGCCGTAACGCAGGACCTCCGTACGGTGCCACTGCGCGGACAGCACGTCGGGCCATCCGCTCTCCCGCGCCACCTCGTCCGGCGCGACGACGCCGGCGAACCACGAGGACACGGCGATGTCGTACGCCGCGGTGTGGGCGAACGCCTTCGCGGCGAGCCGGCGGCGAGCGGGAAGATCATATCCGGATCCGCGGACTGCGGCGGCCAGCTCGGCGTAGTCGCCGGGTGCGACGACAACGGCGACCGACGCATGGTTCTTCGCCGCCGCGCGGATCATGGCCGGACCGCCGATGTCGATCTGCTCGATCGCCTCGTCCTCGCTCGCACCGGCGGCGACTGTCGCGGCGAACGGGTACAGATTGACGACGACCAGGTCGAACGGAGCGATGTCGAGTTCGGCCAACACCGCGGCGTGCTCGGCGTTACGCAGATCGGCCAACAGACCGGCGTGCACGTGGGGGTGCAGCGTCTTGACGCGACCGCCCAGCACCTCCGGAAATCCGGTCACGGTGCTCACCGGTGTGACCGCCAGCCCGTGACGGGCCAGGACGTCGGCGGTCGAACCGGTCGAGACCACCTCGACGTCGGCCGCAAGGAACGCCTCCGCGAGGACGTCGAGCCCGCTCTTGTCGTAGACGCTGACAAGCGCCCGTCGYAGCGGCCGCCGCCCGGTGGGGACCACTTCGCCGGGTTCGGATCCGCGGACAGCCCCGCCCTCGCCGGCCACACCTTCGCCCGATGACGTCATGATTCCTCCTGTACCCAAACTTCTGCCGATGCGGGAGACCCATGCTCGCCCCGCCGATGTCCGGCCGGGGTCGAGTCGCCGCTCCCGGCCCGCACGATCCCGCCGATCGTCGCGACGAACAGTCCTCGCTCGACGCTCTGGATCCGTGCATGAAGTGTCTGCTCGGTATCGYCTGGCTCAACCGGCACCGCCCGCTGAGCGATGATCGGACCGGTGTCGACGCCTTCGTCGACCCAGTGCACCGTCACCCCGCTGACCTTCACCCCGGCGGCCAACGCGTCACGCACCGCGGTGGCTCCCGGAAAGGCAGGCAGCAGCGACGGGTGGGTGTTGATCGTCCGGAACCGGCCGATCACCCGGGCACTGAGAATCTTCATGTAACCCGCCAGGACCAACAGATCGGGCGCGAATTCGGCGATCCGCCCGGCCGTCGCGGCGTTGAAGGCATCCCGGTCCGGGTGGTCCTCGAGACGAACGGTGAACACCGGGACCCCCGAGGCCCGGGCCCGCCGTTCCGCTCCGGTGCCGTAGCGGTCGGTGYCGACCGCCACGACCGCCGCGCCGAACCCGGGGTCCGCGGTTGCGTCGAGGATCGCCTGCAGGGTGGTTCCCGCTCCCGAGGCGAGTACGACGAGACGAGCAGACACAAACACACTCCGTAAGCAGAATCAGGCGACGCGACGAGCCGCCCGCTGCGCAACCGCCACCTGCGGACGACGGCGGAACAATGGCCGGTCCGACTGTACTGACTCGACCAGCTCCGCCGCTTCCCACCGGAAACGCGCGCACCGGCGCCCGCCGGGCGCGGCCCGCCAGGCGGCCACCCGAGCCCGGGACTGCCGATCATGCCGCCGGAACCCATCCGGCGAGGAGATTTGCCAGCCACGCGTCGAGGGCCTGGGCGGACGGGACCTCGCAGGCCGCCGGAGACGACAGCCCGTCAGCCAACGAGCGCAGCCCCGCACACCCGTCCTCCTCCGTGCCGCCTGCTGCGCAGGTGCACCCGACGGAGGCCGCGGGGCCCGCCCCTCCCTCGAAGCCCTCGTCGAGTTCGCCGTAGTCCCGCCCGTCCAGCAGATCACCCGGCCGGCACAGGTAGAGCTCAGCCAGCCGTGACAGGACCTGCGTGGAAGGCGCCCGGCTGCCCTTGGCCGGCCAGCTCTCCCAGTACGAGAAGGTCTTACCGGTCTTGGCCGGCCCAGAACCGGGCCACCGCTCGTTCCAGCGGCGTGCGGCCTCCTCCTGCGTCCAGCCGTGCGCGAGGCGGAACGCGACGAGCGCGCTCAGGTGATGGCGGGCCTGCAGTCTTCGGGCGATGCGGCGATAGGACCAGCCCAGCTCCCGCAGGCGGAGTGCTTCAGCCCGGATACGGGCGACCGTGACCGCCACGACGACCTCCGTGAAGATGATCCAGTGCGGTCACGGTAACCGACTGCGCGGACAGTTTTCGGATGCCGACGGGGTGCCGGGCGGGCGGGGAGGGAGCGGGCGGGGAAAGATCCACGCCGGGCGGGAAGCTGCGGACCCACAGACCTCGACGAGGCCGCGACAGCGGGGCCGCGAGGCCAGTCAGGGGTGTCGTCGTGACAGCCGGGCTGACGACCATGAGCCGGATGGCTGCAGCCGGCGCCACCAGGAGGACGCCGCCGYGTCGTCGGCGACGAACGGCCGCTCGGCCCGACGGGCCGCCAGGTCGATGCCGCCGATCAACAGGAGTCCGACAAGCGCGGTCTCCCCCCCGGCAATCAGGCCGCACAGCCATCCGGACGAGGGACCATAGTGGTTGCCCTGACCCGTCACGGTCCCGACCTGTCCCATCGACACCTGGACCGCCAGACCCACGAGGGCACCGCAGACCACCGCCCCGAGCAGGACGGTCAGGAGGCGAGCCCGGGAGCGGCGTCCCAGGCTCGCCCGATGGACCATGACAGCAAGCACGACTCCGGCCACGACGGGCACCAGCGCCAGCACGAGCCACCCGGGCCTGGGCAACGCGCTCGGCGGAAGGGCCGCCAGCACCGGGAGGTCCGGTAGATCGGCCGGGCGGACGACATCCGCCCGGACCAGACCCGAACCCGTTCGAAATCCTGGTCCAAGGGCGTAGGACAGACCCCAGAGGACCAGGTTGGGCAGCAGCGCAAGCTGGGTCGCCGTGAGCCCGAGACCCCCGAGCGCGCCCACGTCGAGCGAGCGCTCGGCGGCGGCGACCTCGGGCTCGGTCGCCGCGAGCACCAGCGCGACCCCGAACGCGGCGGCCGCCAGCAACGCCATGAACGCCGCCGCGCCGGACAGCAGGGGGACGCGCAGCATCACGGGCAGCATCCGCCATGCCGTGCGCAGCCGATGGCGACCGGCCAGCGCGCCGAGCAGGGCGGCCGGTATCCCGAACGCGACCGTCCCCAGCGCCGCGGAACCGGGGGTCGGCCGTACCGAATGCGTGCGCACGATGACCGCGACGACCACGACGAAGAGAGTCTGGGCGCCCACGACGCCGATGACGTCGCCCGCCACGGCCCGCCAGGGGACCCCGGGGGCGCCATCCGACCGGCATCGGCCCCCGCGGGAGTCCCCGGGGTTCGCCCCCGAAGCGGCGGGGCGCCCTCCGCCGAACCGTGCGGGCCGCAACCGCGACACCCGGCCCAGCGGCATCCGACCGAGCGAGACCCGGTTCAGCGACACCCGGCCCAGGGGCGTCCGGCCCAGGGGCATCCGGTTGAGCACGGCATGCGACTGCAGTGGTGCCGCGCTCGCCCGCCGATGCGCCGCGCTCAGCGCCGCGGCCAGCGGAAAGAGGGCGAGGCCCAACGGCCGGAACGCGATGATCCCGTCAGGGAGCCGCAGCGTCGTTCCGTGAGCGGCAAGCCACAGATCGGCTCCGACGCGCAGAGCCGCGGCGGGTCCGGTGGAGGAGCCGGTATCGGCTCCCCACACAACCAGAACGACGAATTCGATGAAGATCAGGCCCGCGGCCGACGCGGCGACCGCCTCCGCCAGAGGCCGTCCGCCCCGCTGCCAGATCCGATCGGTGAGGCGTCGCGGCAGTCGGGGCGGCTGCATGGAGGCGGGCACGTTAGGACGCTCGCACGCAGATGCGCGGCTCAGCGGACAACACGCCGTCGTCGGCGCGGGAAATGCCCGAAGTAGGACGAATAGTTATGGTTGGCCGGAGAGGTCGACCCACCGCATCCCCCACGCCACATCCCCCGAGCGACCGTCATGAACCACTCGCCGGGGCATCGGATCAACGACCGGGAGGAGACTCCTGCTGGCCGTAACCACCCGGCCCCGGCGGAGGCGGCTGCTGGCCATAACCCGTGGGCGACTGACCATGACCCTGCGACGGCTGGCCGTAACCACCCGGCTGGGCCGGCTGCCCATACCCGCCAGCGGGCGGCGCGCCGTATCCGCCCGGCTGGGCCGGCTGCCCATACCCCGTGGGCGACTGACCATGACCCTGCGACGGCTGGCCGTAACCACCCGGCTGGGCCGGCTGCCCATACCCGCCAGCGGGCGGCGCGCCGTATCCGCCCGGCTGGGCCGGCTGCCCATACCCGCCAGCGGGCGGCCCATAGCCCGGCGGCGGCCCGTACCCCGTGGGCGGCTGACCGTAACCGGGCGTGGGCTGCTGGCCGTAGGGCTGGCCGTAAGGCGGCTGACCACCATACGGAGGCCAGGCGCCCGGCTGACCGGGCCCGGTGGGACGGGCACCTGGCCGGCCGGGAATGGGCGCTCCGCTCGCCAGCGCCGTGAGCACCCCGAAGACGGTCTGCACGATCGTCAGCAGCAAGGCGAGGTAGAACCCGAAACTCGGCCCGGCATCCACTCCGCTCGGCACGTCGGGGAACCGAATCCATCTGATCAACAGCAGGAGGACGGCGAACGCCGAGACGGCCGGCAGTATCCACAGGATCGAGACCGGACCCACGTCCGGGATGCGGACGTTGGCGGCGACGCGCGCCGTCACCAGACCGGCGACCACGACCACCAGGAATACCGGGAACCAGGAGTTGAACCCGAGCCCCCAGGCGTTCTTGTGAGCCTCCGCCGAGCGGCCGAAAAATCCCAGGCTCACCGAATACCACGGCAGGAAGCTCACGATGAACGTGACCGCCCCGGAGGCGATCACCCCGATGTCGTTGGTGGCGACGCTACGACCGCCGATTTGTGCCACGACGGCAACCCCACTTCGTCTGGTCGGTCGGTGCGGGGACGAGAGTCGTCGATGCACCGATGCAGGAGTCTTGCAGCCGTCGGAAGCGAAGGGAAGACGTCCGTCCCGAAGCCCCGCGGCCGAGACCCCTACCTGTCCCGGTGCCGAGCCCCCGCGTCCCGCGGGGGCTCGGCATCAGGATAGGCCTACAACGACCGCATGATGTCAGCCATCAGCCGGGCGGTCTCCGACGGGGTCTTGCCAACCCGGACGCCGGCCTTCTCCAAGGCTTCCTTCTTGGCCTGCGCGGTACCGGACGAACCGGACACGATGGCGCCCGCGTGGCCCATCGTCTTGCCCTCCGGCGCGGTGAAGCCGGCCACGTAGCCGACGACCGGCTTGGTCACGTTCTCCTCGATGTGCGCCGCGGCCCGCTCCTCGGCGTCACCGCCGATCTCACCGATCATCACGATCGCGTCGGTGTTCGGATCGGCCTGGAAGGCATCGAGCGCATCGATGTGCGTGGTGCCGATGACCGGGTCGCCACCGATGCCGACACAGGTGGAGAAGCCGAACTCCCGCAGCTCGTACATCATCTGGTAGGTCAGCGTGCCGCTCTTGCTGACCAGRCCGATGCGCCCGCCGGGGGTGATGTCGGCCGGGATGATGCCGGCATTGGACAGACCGGGGCTCGCGATACCCGGGCAGTTCGGCCCGATGATCCGCGTCGTCGCCTTGGACCGGGAGTAGGCGAAGAACTCGGTCGTGTCGTGGATCGGCACGCCCTCGGTGATGACCACCGCGAGTGGGATCGCCGCGTCGATCGCCTCGATCGCCGCGTCCTTGGTGAACGCAGGCGGAACGAAGATCACCGAGACGTTGGCGCCGGTCTGCGCCATCGCGTCGGCGACGGAGCCGAACACCGGCACGCCCTCGACCTGCTGGCCCACCTTGCGCGCGTTCACGCCGGCGACGACGTTCGTGCCCGCGGCGAGCATGCGGCGGGTGTGCTTGCTGCCCTCCGAGCCGGTGATGCCCTGCACCACCACCCGGCTGTTCTCGTCAAGCCAGATAGCCATCGGTTCGCAATCCCCTTCGCCCAGGTCAGGCCGCGGCCGCGGCGAGCTCGGCGGCGAGCTTCGCCGCGCCGTCCATCGTGTCGACCGGCTTGACCACCGGCAGGTTCGCCTCGGCCAGGATGCGGCGGCCCTCCTCGGCGTTGTTGYCGTCGAGGCGCACCACCAGCGGGGTGCTGACGTCGCCGACGATCTTCAGGGCCTGCACGATGCCGTTGGCCACCGCGTCRCAGGAGGTGATGCCACCGAAGATGTTGACGAAGACGCTCTTGACCGCCGGGTCACCAAGGATGATCGACAGACCGTTCGCCATGACCTCGGCGGACGCACCGCCGCCGATGTCGAGGAAGTTCGCCGGGCGCTTGCCGCCGAATTCCTCCCCGGCGTAGGTCACCACGTCGAGGGTGGACATGACCAGGCCGGCACCGTTTCCGATGATCCCGACCTCGCCCTCGAGCTTGACGTAGTTGAGGCCCTTCTCCTTGGCCTTCTGCTCCAGCGGGTCCACCGCGGCCACGTCGACGAACGCCTCGTGCTCCGGGTGGCGGAAGTCGGCGTTGTCGTCCAGGCTGACCTTACCGTCGAGGGCGACGACCCGGCCGTCACCGGTGAGGATCAGCGGGTTGACCTCGACGAGGGTGGCGTCCGACTTGACGAACACGGTCCAGAGCTTGGCCAGCAGCTCGCTCGCGCCGTCCAGAGCCGCCTCGGGCAGCTTCGCCGCGACCGCGATCTCGCGAGCCTTGGCCGCGTCGACTCCCTTGAGCGGGTCGATCGCAATCCGGGCCAGCGCCTCCGGCTTGGTCGCCGCCACCTCCTCGATCTCCATGCCGCCCTCTCGGGAGGCCATGGCGAGGAAGGTGCGGTTCGCCCGGTCCAGCAGGAAGGATGCGTAGTACTCCTCGGCGATGTTGCTGGCTTCCTCGACGAGCACCGAGTGGACCGTGTGGCCCTTGATGTCCATGCCGAGGATCGCTGTCGCCTTCGCGAAGGCGTCATCCGGCCCGTCGGCTACCTTGACGCCACCGGCCTTGCCCCGGCCTCCGGTCTTGACCTGCGCCTTGACGACGACCCTGCCACCGAGCTCGGTGGCGATCGCGCGGGCCTCCTCGGGGGTGGTCGCGGTCTTCCCGGTGGGCACCGGTACGCCATGTTCGGCGAACARCTTCTTCGCCTGGTATTCGAAAAGATCCACGGTCCGTCCAGTCGGATGCGGTCGTTACGGGTTGGGATACGTAGAGCTGCACAGAACGCCTGCGAGCCTACTGACGAGGGCGTTACGGCGCGCGCCACGCGCCGTGCACCACCGCCGTCGCTGGCGGCCCGCGGGTGGGATCGAAMGGGCCGGTCCGGCGCATCCCTCGACCCGCTCCGGGGACCCGGCAGGGTCGTCGATACAGGACAGATACAGGACAAATGAGGTGGACACCTGTCGCACCGAGGGTGGCTTCCGCCTCGCCGCTCTCAGAGCGCGGGTCCGCCGGGAGCCGCTGAGCGTGACCGCCGGGATCTGCCCTAGGCCGTCCCGTGTCTGACGTCACGAAAGTTGAGACCCTCATTATGCCGGAAATCACATGGAAGAAACACCGATCGTGGYCGGCCCCTCCGGACCAGTTAGACGAATTTCAGGATAACGACGATCAAGATCATCGTTAGTCCGATCCCGAGCCAACCCAGGCCGATGCCGAAGGCCGCCACTGTGGCGCCACGCTCATCCCTGTGGCGGATCCGAACCCGCGCGACCAGGCCGACCACGACAGCCGCGGCACTCCCAATCCCGAAGATCCAGAGTACCGCCAGGAGAACCGACAGCATCGCGGCGCTGTTCCAGTGCCGGCGCCGCGACGCCTCGGCCCGCCTGGCGTCGGTCCACCGCCCGACCCGCGGCGCAGCCGGTCGACCCGCTGGCGGGAAGGCGGATGGATCCGGAGGACGCGCCGGCGGAGTCGGGTCGCTGGAGCGATAGGTCACCTCCGACCGTCCCGGATCGGACGCCACGTCCGCGGCGGTCGTGCCCCGACGCCCCGCGGGCGCCTGATCCGCCCACCCCCCCCGGGGAAACCGCTCCCGACGATGGTGGCGGGGCGACCGCTGGCGGGGCGACCGGTCGCAGCGGAGCCGCGGGGGGTAATGGCACGGCGGGCCGAAAGGCCGATGCGGGTGGCGGCGGTCCGACCGGCCACAGGCCGGGTGCCGGGCCTGGTCCCTGCACATCCGGCGCCCAGCCGCCGGCCGAGCCGGCCGCCCCCGGCGCGGGCCGGGCCGGAACTCGCCCCGCGCCGGGGACACGCGGACCGGAACGATTCGGCGACGGGGAGGAGACCGGCGCGGGGAACGGGGCGGGCACGCCGAACGCCGGAGACGATCCGGTCCAGGTCCGCTCCAGGACGTCACCGGCGGCGGCATCGGCCTCGGTGACCCCACGCACCTCCCGGCCTACCAGCGCGGCCAGCAGCGAGGCGGCGTCCGGCCGCTCCCGCGGGGCCTTGGACAGCGCCCTCGCGACCTGGTTGAGCAGGTACCCGGGGAGCGCGTAGAGATCGGGAGAGTCCCGCTGCACCCGGACGGCAAGCAGGTCCGGCGTCTCGGCATGGAAGGGATGTCGCCCCGTCGCCGCGTACGTCACGCAGCTCGCCCAGGCAAAGACGTCCGCTGAGGCGTCCGACGGCTCGCCGCGCATCTGTTCCGGTGACATCCAGGCCAACGTGCCGATCACATGACCGGTGCGGGTCAGCGTGGCGCTGTCGGTCAGGTGCGCGATCCCAAAGTCGATCACCTTGGGTCCGTCCCAGGCCAGCAGGATGTTGGACGGTTTGAGATCACGATGGACGACGCCGGCGGCGTGGATGGCGACCAGCGCGTCGGCGAGGCCGACGGCAAGACCCCGGACGAGGTGGTCCTCCAGCCGACCGCGGGCCCGGACGGCCTCGGCCAGGCTGGTCCCCTCGACGTACTCGGTGACCATCCACGGCGCCGCGGCCTCGGTGTCGGCGTCGAGCACGGCGGCCACCGCCGTGCCTCGCACGCGCAGCGCCGCCCGCACCTCACGTTCGAAGCGGCTGCGGAACTCCTCGTCCTCGGCGAGATCCTCGGCTGCGACCTTCACGGCGACGGGACGCCGATCCGGGGCGAAACCGAGATACACGGTCCCCATCCCGCCGGCACCGATCCGGTTCTGCAGGCGGTACGGGCCGATCTGGCGAGGATCCTCCTCCATCAGCGGTGTGAGCATCGCTTCCCTCGCTGCTCCCCTCGCCGCACCGGTGTAGCGGGTTCGATCCGGGTTGCCACCCGCCGGGGGGCTGTGGATGAAAGACTATGTCCCGGCCGCCATCGGGCCGAGGGCACGAAGCGTCCCAGGCGTGCGGGCCTGCGAGCACCCGCTGGCGGGGAGCGCCCGTCCGTGTTCCACGACACCGCGGCCGCGACGACGGACATCCGGTCGGCCCCGGGCGCGAAGATGCGGACGTGGACAACGACACCCGGCCGGGCCAGAAGACGACCGCCGACTGGCGTGCCGCCCTGCTCGCAGGCATCACCCTGCGGCCCGCCACTGCCGCGGCCGTCAACCGACTGGGCTGGCCCGACTACGACGCTCGACCGGCCCTGCGCTGGGGCGAAGGCGCGGTGGCCGGCATCCCTGCCGTGGTCGCGGTCTGGGATTTCACGGTTTACGGGGGAAGYTTTGGCGAGCGGGACGCACGTGGGTTCGCCGAAGCCGCCACCGCGGCCGCGGCCAGCCGCCGTCCCCTGGTGTCGTTCCTGCGCAGCGGCGGCACCCGCCTGCAGGAAGGGGTCGCCGGACTCGTCGGGCTGCCCCGGGCCGCACTGGCGCTCGCCGCACTGGACGCGGCGGGGGTCGGTCACATCGCCGTCGCGGACCAGCCCACCACCGGTGGTGTCTGGGTGACGATCGGCTCCCGCGCGGACCTTCGGTGCGCGGTGCGCGGGGCGACGGTCGGCTTCGCCGGGCCTCGGGTGGTCGCGGCGGCCACCGGTGCCGCCCCGCCCCCGGGCAGCTACACCGCGGACTCGGCGTACGCCGCAGGGCTGGTTGACGCGGCGCCGGCGCCCGGTGCCATCCAGGTGTGGCTGCGGCGGGCCCTGACCGGCCTGGCGGATCCACCCGATCGGGAGAGCCGGGCCGGTCCAGGTACCCGGACCGGCCCGGGTGGCCAAACCACTCCGGGCAGATCGGGCGACCAGGCAGACAGAGGCGACCAGGCAGACGGATCGGACGGCGGCCCGTCACGAGCCGGCGACGGGACCACCCTCCCCGTCCCGCCCGACGATCCGGACACCCGAACCGGGTCCGACGGACCTGCGCCGGGAGCTGAACATGCCGCCGCGCGCTCCGGGTGGGCGCAGGTGCGGGCGGCCAGGGATGGCATCCGCCCGGACGGCATCGAGGTGCTGCGGACGCTGCTTCCCGACGGCGTCGACCTGGTCGGGCCGGATCCCCGGGTCGTGGCCGGTGTGGGGGTGCTCCTGGGCGACATCGCAGGGCCTGCGGGGGCTACGGGGCCTGCGGGGGCTACGGGGCCTGCGGGGCGGGGAGGGCCGATGCGTGCGGTGGTCGTGGCTGTCGGGGCCCGTCGCGGCGACGCCCCGGGGCCGGCCGGGTACCGGTTGTTGGTCCGCGCCGCCCGGCTCGCGGGGAAGCTGGGGATCGGTCTCGTGACCCTGGTCGACACGCCCGGCGCGGCGAACGACGCGGACGCCGAGGCCGCGGGCATCGCGGCGGCGATCGGGGATGCGATGGCCGCGGTATTGGCCTGCCCCTCGCCGACGCTGTCGATCGTGTTGGGTGAGGGCGGCTCTGGCGGGGCTCTCGCCGCGGCGGTCACCGACGTCGTCGCCATGACCCCGGACAGTTACTTCACCGCGCTCTCCCCGGAGGGCACCGCCGTCACGCTTCGGATACCGGTCGAGCGGGCCGCAAACGTCTGCGGGCTACGGCCGACCGACCTGAACGCGCTGGGATTCGCCGATCGGCTCCTGTCCGCCACCACCGCAGCCGAGACGGCGCGCGACGCCGCATCGCTGCTCGCATCCCTGAGCCGGGGGGACCAGGACGATCGGCTGCGCCGACGGCAGGCTCGATGGTCGACAGGGCTACCTAACAGTCTGTAGCATCTTTCTCCGGTCTTTACTTGGCCACCGGGATATCTGCCGACCTGGGGGGCGAGCACCACGGCTGGCGGCACGGATGGTACGGCGAGGGAAGGCGAGCGGGCCATCGGCGAGTGGATACTGCCATCGTTGTCCGCGGCCACGGCCCGCCTGAGGCGGGCCGTGGCCGCGGACAACATCGCCGCTCCAGGGCGGTCGGTCCTCACCGGCCTGCGCACGACCCCGGTGAACGCCCGCGGGCTCGCCGTGGAAGCGGCCTGGATCGCCACCCACCTCGCCCTCTACCCGGCGAGTGCGCTGCGCCGGCAGCGCCCGCGCGAGCACGAGCCCTACTCGCTGAGCGCGCTCTCCCCGCTGCACCGCAGCCTRCTGGTCAACGCTCCCGACGCGGCAGGCACCCCGATCCTGCTGATCCACGGCCTGATCGACAACCGGTCCGTGTTCACCCGGTTGGGCCGGTCGCTACGCCGCCGCGGTTTCCGCCGGGTGCGCACGGTGGAGCTGCCGCTGCTCGTGCCGACGGTGCAGGAAGCGGCGCTCCGACTCGCCGCGTCCGTGCACGCCGCGATGACGGACAGCGGCAGGCAGCGCGTGCACATCGTCGCCCATTCACTCGGCGGGCTGGTGGCCCGCTACTACGTGCAGCAACTCGGGGGCGATCAGTACGTGGACACGCTGATCACTCTCGCGACGCCTCATTCCGGCACCCGTCTCGCCGGGCTCGTCCCCCGGTCGGTGCCGTACCGGCTCGTCACCCAGCTACGGCCGGGATCGGCGCTCCTACGCGAGCTCGCCGCACCCGCCCCCGGCTGCCGGACCCGGTTCGTCGCGATCGGCGCCGGGCTGGACAGCGTGGTGCGGCCCGCCGAGGCGGCGCTCGACCATCCCGATCTCGACATCGAAAATTACACCGTGCCGGGCCTCGGGCATCATTCCCTGGCGTTCAGCGGCAAGGTTGCCCACCTGGTCGCGAGCTGCCTCGCCGGGGCGGCGGACCGGCCGGGACTCTCGGGACCGTCAGAGCTTCTCGACGGGGGCGTACCGCAGGAGCAGGCGCTTCGTGCCGGTGTTCTCGCCGAAATCGATGGTCGCCTCCGCGGAGTCACCGACCCCGCCGGTGGCGACGACAACTCCGAGACCGAAACTGTCATGCGTCACCCGGTCGCCCTGACGCAACTCCAGGACGGCCCGAGCGGCCGGCCGCGCGCGACCCGAGAACGGCGAGTTCGGTAGCGGTTTACGCGCCGCCGGGGCGCCGGCGGCGCCCCGGCCGGTCGCGCCCGACCCAAACCCGCCAGACGAGCCCCAGGACGTCCCCGCGGGCGCTGGCGGGGGATCGGCCAGCCGGCGCCAGTCAACCAGCGTGTCCGGCACCTCGCCGAGGAAGCGCGACGGCGGGTTGTAGGCCGGTTGGCCCCAGGCGCTGCGCATCACCGCGCGGGTCAGGTAGAGCCGGATCCGGGCCCGGGTGACACCCACATAGGCGAGCCGACGCTCCTCCTCGAGCTGGGTGGGATCTCCCAGGGTCCGCAGGTGCGGGAAGACGCCGTCCTCGAGACCGGTAAGGAAGACGACGGGGAACTCGAGGCCCTTGGCGCTGTGCAGCGTCATGAGAGTGACCACACCATCGGAACCGTCGTCGGTCGGAACCTGGTCCGCGTCGGCGACGAGCGAGACCTGCTCGAGGAACTCCGCAAGCGTACCCTCGGGCAGCCGCCGGGCGAACTCCTGGACCACTCCGACCAGTTCCTGCAGGTTCTCCACMCGGCCCTGGGACTCGACGGTGTCCTCGGCGAGGAGTTCCGACAGGTAGCCGGTGCGTTCAAGCACCCCCTCGACCACGGCCACCGGGTTGTCGGCCGCTACGGCGCGTAGCTCGGCGAGCAGCGCGGTKAACTCGCGCACCGCCTTCGCCGAGCGCGCGGCGATCCCCGGCACCTCGTCGACACGCTCCAGTGCCTGCGCGAACCCGATCCGCTCGACATCAGCGAAGCCCGCCAGGGCCGCCTCGGCCCGCTCGCCGATCCCGCGCCGGGGCACGTTCAGGATGCGACGCAGGTTCACCGTGTCGCTAGGATTGGCGAGGACCCGCAGGTAGGCAAGGAGATCACGGATCTCCTTGCGCTCGTAGAACCGCACCCCGCCGACCACCCGGTAGGGCAGCCCGACCCGGACGAAGATCTCCTCGAACACCCGGCTCTGGGCGTTGGTCCGGTAGAACACCGCGACGTCGGCGGGCCGCGCGAGCTTCGCGTCCGAGAGCCGGTCGACCTCCTCGGCGACAAAGGCCRCCTCGTCGTGCTCGTTGTCGGCGGCGAATCCGACGATCTTCTCACCGTCACCGGCGTCCGACCACAGTCGCTTGGCCTTGCGCTGGTTGTTACGCGCGATCATCGCGTTCGCGGCGGAGAGGATGGTCTGGGTGGAGCGGTAGTTCTGTTCCAGCAGGATCACTGCGGCGTTCGGGAAATCCTCCTCGAACTCCACGATGTTGCGGATGTTCGCCCCACGGAAGGCGTAGATCGACTGGTCCGCGTCRCCAACCACGCACAGCTCCGCCGGTGGGACGGCGCCCGAGGCCCAGGTACCCGGCCCGGCTGCCGGCTCGGCCGGCTCCACCGGCGCGGACCCGCCACCGAAGTACGCCGGTTGGCCGACGAGTYCACGCACCAGGACGTACTGCGCGTGGTTCGTGTCCTGGTACTCGTCCACGAGCACATGTCGGAATCGGCGCCGGTAGTGCTCGGCGACGTCGGGGAACGACTGGAGGAGGTTCACCGTCATCATGATCAGATCGTCGAAATCAAGGGCGTTGGCCTGAGCCAGCCGCTGCTGATAAGCGGCGTAGACCTCGGCGACGGTCCGCTCGAGGTGGTTCGTGGCCCGGTCCCGTGCGGCCTCCCAGTCGATCAGTTCGTTCTTCAGGTTGCTGATCTGCGCCGCCAGACCTCGGGCGGGATGCCGTTTGGGATCAAGATCAAGGTCACGGGTGACCAGAGTGATCAAACGCTGCGCGTCGGCGGCGTCGTAGATGGAGAAGGTCGAGCCGAACCCGAGACGCTTCGCCTCGGACCTCAGGATGCGCACGCAGGCCGAGTGGAAGGTGCTCACCCACATCGCCCGCGCCCGGGGACCGACCAGCGCCGAGACCCGTTCGCGCATCTCGTTGGCAGCCTTGTTGGTGAACGTGATCGCCAGCATCTCCCCCGGCCGGACCCCCCGGGCCGCCAGCAGGTACGCGATACGGTGGGTCAGCACCCGCGTCTTGCCGGACCCCGCGCCCGCGACGACGAGCAGGGGTGCCCCGATGTGCACCACCGCCGCCCGCTGCTGCAGGTTGAGCCCGTCGAGCAGGCCCTCGGCATCCAGGCGTGGCGAGGAGAAGCCACCGGGCTCGTCCCCGCCCACCGGCGGCGCCAGCACCGCCGGGSCGAACAGGTCGTAGGGCACGTGCGCACCGCCGTGGACATCCGTCCCGACCGACCCGGCGATGCCGGATCCGCCGCCGTGGGAATCGCCGAAAAAGCCGCTCATGGGACTCCGATCGTACGTTCGACGTCGGGCAGGTCGGACCGCGGCATGCCCGGATCGCACCCAACGGCCCGGTCCGCGGTGTGGTCCGCGAGATGCACCGACGGCCCCACCCGGCCGCGGTCCTCGCGCGTCCATGCCACCGCATGACCATCACACGTCCACGCCCAGTGGTCGTCGACCCGCGTGCTGACCAGCCTATTGTCCGTCGTTCCCGCCCCGCCCCGCGCGCGAGGGCGGGTCGTCGATGGCCGTGGTCCGCGTCAACGCCCGGCCCACCGGCGGTCAGGCGGCCCCGCGGCCAAGCGGCCAAGCGGCCACGCCACGTGGCCACGCGGYCACGTAGTCACATAGTCGCGTAGTCGCGTAGTCGCGTAGTCACGCGGTACTCGACGCGCTCGGCGGGATGGCCGCGAGCGCCTTCACCCTGCTGGCCACCCCCGGGTCGATGTTGCCACCCGACAGGATTGCCACCGTCGGGCCCTGCGCGAGATCACTTCGACGCAACAAGGCCGCGACCCCCGCGGCGCCGGCCGGTTCCACCTGGTGGCCGGCCCGGTGCAGCAACACCATCGCCTCCCAGAACGCCGCCTCATCGACCGTGACGATCTCGTCCACCAGGCGTGCGGCAAGGGCGAAGGTCAGGACCCCCGGAGCGTTCACCGCCATACCGTCGGCGATCGTGGTCGACGCCGGGACCACCCGTGACGAACGTGGCGCCGTCGGCTGTTCGGACGTCCGGCTGCCCGGAATCGTCCCGACTCCCCGCAGTGTTCCGGCACCGGGCGTCGTTCCGGCACCGGGCGTCGCAGCCCCACCGGGGGGCACCGTGAGCCGCCGGCCAGCCCGCAGCGACGCGGCAAACGCCGACGACAGCACGGACTGCACTCCGACCACTCGCACATCGGGGCGCCGGGACCGCACCGCCGCGGCCAGCCCGCCGATCAGCCCTCCGCCGCCCACCCCGACCAGAACGGTGCCGAGATCGGGCATCTGATCGAGCAACTCCAAGCCGATCGTGCCCTGCCCGGCCACTACCGTCGGGTCATCGAACGGGTGGACCAGCAGCCGGTCTCCCCGGGCGGCGAAGGTGGCGGCCGCAGCGAGCGCCGCTTCCACCCCCCCGGGTATCTTCTCGACCCGGGCGCCCCACCGGCGCGTCCGCGCCACTTTGACCGGATTGGCCCCTACCGGCACGAAGATGGTCGCCTCGACGCCGAAGGCCGCGGCCGCGAAGGCCACTCCCTGGGCGTGGTTACCGGCACTGGCCGCCACCACCCCCCGGGCCCGCGTCGCCGGATCCGCGGTGGCCACCCGGTGGTAGGCGCCCCGAAGCTTGAACGAACCGGTGTGCTGCTCGTGCTCACACTTGAGCCAGACGGGCGCACCGACCGCCGCCGACAGGCCGAGATCCCGCACGACCCTGGTCCGTCGTGCCACCCCGGCAAGGACGCGGGCCGCGGCGCGGATGTCCGACGCCCAGAGTTCGGCGTCCGGGGCTACCGATCGGTCGTCTGCGGCTGCTGCGGTCATGGAGCATCTCCCGGCGGCTGAGCGGCCACCTCACCATGACCGCGGCAATAAAAAAGCCCCCCGCCAGGACAAGGCGGAAGGGCGAGGCGCGGACCCGATGATCGGTCGCGCGCCTAGGTAATGGCCATCTCGTGCGGGGTCACATCATCCAGGGTGCTCCGGTCCCGCCCAGACGTCAAACGTGCCCGTCGGCGGGGGTCGTCCGACGGGCACGCGCTCCGATCCGGGATCGTCACTCCCACTCGATCGTGCCGGGAGGCTTGGAGGTGATGTCGTACACCACCCGGTTAACCTGCGGCACCTCGTTGACCACCCGGTTCGAGATGCGTTCCAGCAGGCCGTAGGGCAGCCGGGCCCAGTCGGCGGTCATCGCGTCCTCGCTGGTGACCGCGCGCAGGACGATCGGGAAGCCGTACGTACGCTCGTCACCCTGGACGCCCACCGACCGCACGTCGGCGAGCAGCACCGCGAAGACCTGCCAGATCTCGCGGTCCAGGCCGGCCTTGCGAATCTCCTCCCGGATCACCGCGTCGGCCGCCCGCACCACGTCGAGCCGCTCGGGCGTGACCTCGCCGATGATGCGGACGGCGAGGCCCGGGCCCGGGAACGGCTGGCGCCAGACGATCTCCTCGGGCAGCCCCAGCTCCTCGCCGAGCCGACGGACCTCGTCCTTGAACAGGGTCCGAAGCGGCTCGACCAGATCGAACCGCAGGTCCTCGGGCAGTCCACCGACGTTGTGATGCGACTTGATCTTCGCGGCCGTCGGCGAGCCGGATTCGATCACGTCGGGATACAATGTCCCCTGCACGAGAAAGTCGATCGTCGCGCCCTCCGCCTCCGCCCGGACCTCCAGTTCGCGGGCGGACTCCTCGAAAACCCGGATGAACTCACGACCGATGATCTTCCTCTTCCGCTCCGGGTCGGTCACTCCGGACAGCGCGGCGGAGAACCGGTCGGCCGCCTTGACATGGACCAGATCCACGCCGGTAGTCGCGACGAAATCGCGTTCGACCTGTTCCGCCTCGCCGGCCCGCAGCAAACCATGATCGACGAAGACGCAGGTGAGCGCGTCTCCCACCGCCCGGTGCACGAGCGCGGCAGCGACCGCGGAGTCCACCCCGCCGGACAGACCGCAGATCAACCGTCCGGTCCCGACCTGGGCCCGGACGGCCGCGACAGCCTCGTCGACAATGTTGATCATCGTCCAGGTGGGCCGGCAGCCCGCACCCACGAGCAGGAAGTGCCGCAGCACGTCCATGCCTCGCTCGCTGTGGACCACCTCCGGGTGGAACTGCACGCCATAGAGACGACGCGCGGGGTCCTCGAAGGCGGCGACCGGGGCCGACGGCGTGGAAGCCGTTACCCGGAAGCCGGGCGGCGCGGCGGTCACCGAGTCGCCGTGCGACATCCAGACCTGCTGGACAACGGGCAGACCGTCGAAGAGAACCCCGGGATCCGACACCGACAGACGAGTTGCTCCGTACTCGGCGGTTCCCGTGCGCGCGACGGCGCCGTCAAGCGCCTGAGCCATGACCTGATGGCCATAGCAGATACCGAGAATAGGCACTCCGGTAGCGAACAACGCAGGATCGACCCGGGGCGCGCCAGGCGAGTAGACGGACTTCGGGCCGCCAGAAAGGATCAGTGCGGACGGACGCCGGGCGAGGATCTCGTCCACCGACATATCCCACGGGACGATCTCCGAATACACATGACATTCGCGTATGCGCCGGGCGATCAGTTGGGCATACTGAGCACCGAAATCGATCACCAGCACGGTGTCATAGCCCGCAGGCCCCACCGCGGACGGGCCGCTGGGGCCGTCCGCCGGGGACCGCGGAACATCCCGAACCGCGCCGGTATCCGTCGGCTCCGCACCACGGCCAGCACTGCTACGCTGCAACTCGCTCACCCCGCAAGCCTACGGACACGGCGACCCCACCGGTCCGTCCAGGCGCCCAACCATCTCCCACGGCCTTCACCGGAACAGACGAAGCGCACCGGGCACCGCCGCGAAGGCGGTAAGGGCTCATGTAGGAGATGTCTAGGATGCCGAGTTTGCGCCTTCAGCCCGGTTCACTCACCCCGACAAGCGCTTCGATCATCAGTGACGCCCGATGTCGGGCTTCCCCGGCGGTTACGGTAGTGGTGACTCCGCGCGCAGTAGCGACAACTGACGTGCGGCCACCAAGGCGCTTACGGTAGGCGCCTTTCGGATGCCGACTTCGTACCGCTATGGTGCCTGACAAGGGACATCCGGGCCCGATACCGAGCCATCCTGGTACGACCTGTTCCGGGAGGCTGGCGGAGAGGTTGCGAAGGTACGTGCGCAGACAACCGATGGCCAGCAGCACGGGCATCGCCGCAGACTCGGAGCCGACAGTGGCGCCGGGTTCGCCCGTGGACGCCGAAGACGGCGGGCAGCGCGATGGTCGATCCGCCGCGCCACCGAACCCAGCCGGGTCGGGACTGGCGCGCCTTCGTCGCGCCGCCGCCAACCCCACCAACTGGCGGGTACGCACCAAGCTGATCGCGATTCTGGCCGTGCCTGTCATCGCGATCCTCGCCTACTCGTCCATCGAGGCGGGTACGGTGCTGACGAGCACGCGGGACGTCAACCGGGTGTCCGATCTGACCGAGATCAGCCGCTCCGCGGCCGGGCTGGTCCACGCCCTGCAGGCCGAGCGCACCTACAGCACCGGATTCGTCGCCAGCGGTCCCGTCGGCGCCCGGGACGGGAGCACGATTCCAACCCGCCGGGCGGCGGTCGATGAAGCCTACAGGGCGTACAAGTCAGCTGCGAACGAGCGGCGAGGGTCCTTCGGCAGCGAGGTACGCCGCGCTCTCGACGACGTCAGCAGCCGGATGGACACGCTGCCCGCCAAGCGGCAGACGATCGAAAGGCTGATCGACAGGAAGGCGGTCGAGACCGCCTTTCAGCCGATCATTGACTCACTGGTCAACCTGATCCGGCTGATCCCACAGGGAAATGACGACCAGGAGCTCAACGCCGGGGTCAACACGGCCTACTTCCTGATGTCCGGGACGGAACTTCTCGCCGAGGAGCAGACACTCATCCACGGCCTGTTTACCCGCAACGGGAACCAGGTCTTCACGGCAGACGACTATCGCGAGTTCCTGTCGGCCGAGACCCAGCGGGGCCGCCAGCGCAACGATCTCGAGAACGCCGCTCTACCGAACCAGCTCGCGGTCTACGAACCGACGATCGACACCGAGACCAACGGGGACATCCGCAACACCCAGAATTACGTCGAAGAAATTCTGAACGCGCCCATCGGTCAGCCGCTGACCGCRCTGGAAGCCGAGAAATGGGACCAGGCGACCCAGCGAACCATCGACACCGGCACGGAAGCCGTTGACAAGCTCCTGGGCCTCGTCGACGCCCGCGCGGGCACCCTGCGGGGCAACATCCAGCGCCACGCGCTGCTGTCCGGTCTGCTGATCCTGCTCATCCTGGCCCTCGCCCTGCTCGCCGCACTGATCGTCGCGCGATCGCTGGTCCGCCCCCTGCTGGCGCTGCGGACTGCCGCKCTGGACGTCGCCGACCATCGGCTTCCCGAGGCCGTCCGTCGGTTGCGCGATTCCACCGAGCTGGACATCGACGACTCGATCGAACCGGTCGGTATCGACACCGACGAGGAGGTCGGCGAAGTCGCGCGGGCTTTCGACGAGGTTCACCGGGAGGCGATCCGGCTGGCCTCCGAACAGGCGTCGCTGCGGAACAACGTCAACGCGATGTTCGTGAACCTCTCCCGGCGCAGTCAGGGACTGGTCGAACGGCAGCTGCGTCTCATCGACGAGCTGGAGAACCGCGAGCAGGATCCGGACCAGTTGTCCAACCTGTTCAAGCTGGATCACCTCGCCACTCGTATGCGGCGGAACAACGAAAGCCTGCTCGTCCTCGCCGGCACGGACACCGCTCGGCGCTGGACACACCCCGTCCCACTGAACGAGGTCGTACTGGCGGCCATCTCCGAGGTGGAGCAGTACACCCGCGTCAAGCAGACCTCGGCCGCCGCGGTGTCCATCGCCGGCAACGGTGTCAGCGACGTCGTCCATCTGGTCGCCGAGCTCCTCGAGAACGCCACCTCGTACTCGCCGCCGGCCACCAGCGTCCTCGTCACCAGCCGCTCGCTCGGTCCGGGGGCCGGGGCGATGATCGAGATCGAGGACCAGGGCATCGGCATGCCGGCCAAGGAACTCGAACGGGTCAACGACCGACTGGCGAACCCGCCGGTGGTCGACGTGTCGGTGTCACGGACCATGGGCCTGTTCGCGGTCGGTCGGCTGGCCAGCCGCCACGGCATTCACGTCCAGCTGCGTGAGTCCGCCTCCGGAGGTATCACCGCTGTCGTCCGRCTGCCTGCCAAGCTGGTGACCGGAGACGGCGGGGCCGGCACGGGACCGGCCCGGCCCGCCGCGCCGGCGTTGGGAACCCGCGTCGGCGACTCGCCGGCCATCCCCGGTTCCCCGACCGGACCGCGTGCCCCGCAGCGGCCGGAACGCACCGGCTCGGGAACTCCCGAACCGGTGGACGGCAGGGTCGCGTCGACGAACGGCACCGGGGCCAACGGGCACCGGACCGCGAGTGAATCCGACGGACCAGAAAGCCTCTTCGACGACTCCAGCGGGCCCCGGCGGTTCCCCAGCACCGGGCCGTTCCCTCTCACCGGGCCGCTGGCCGCCGCTCAGCTCGGATCCGACCGGACGGGTTCGCCGCCCACCGCGGATGATCGCGACTTCGGGCCGGACGACTTCGCTCCCGGCCTCGACGGCGGCACCGAGCGCGACAGCGAGACGGATGGCATCAGCGCCGCTCCGCCGACCCTGCCGCACGATCTACTCGGGCGGGGAGGAAACGACGAGGACCACCCGGTCCCGGGAGCCCGGGAGCGGCCCGGCTCCAGTGGGCAGGACGATCCCCGTGACCCACGGCAGCTCGACGACCGGGGGCTCGACCTCGATGCCCTTCGCGGCCGCGGCCGCACCGCTCCCGGTGGCCGGCTCGAACCGCCCCCCGACGTCGTACCGGACACCCAGACCATCGACCGGCGCGGATTCGGACGACGGGACGATCCGGTCACGGACGAGACGAGACCGGTGTCGTTCGGGGACAACCGCTGGGGGACCAAACCACGTTCCGGCGGCGCCACCGGGCCCGGTCGGACCGGGCAGCCCGACACCACCCCGACACCGCCCACCCCGACACCGCCCGGCCCGACACCGCCCGGCCCGACACCGCCCGGCCAGAGCCGGCCCGATGCCGGTGAGCGGCCCCGGTCGGCCGAGGAGCCGCCCCCCGGGGCCGGCAGCGTGTTCGCCCGCTCCGAGAACCGGCCCGTTCCGCAGGAACGATCGGAGTCCACGGAGTCCACGGAGTCCACGGAGTCCACCGGTCCCCGCGACCGGCTGGCGTCGGCGCTCGCGTCCCGGCGGTTGCGCGACACCGGGACGACAGAGGYGGTCTCCGGCGAGGACACCGGCGAACAGACCACGGCAGACCGGGACACCGACGACATCGAGACGTCGCCGATCTTCGACTCCGTGTCGGCGTGGTTCCAGCGACGTTCTCCGTCCGATCGGGCGCCCGCCCAGCATTCGACGGCGGCCGCGGCGRCCCGCCCCACCGGGCCGGGTGCCGGTGGGGCGGCGCCACCGCCCCGTTCCCCGGTCCGTCCGGGGCTCGGTGGGGCCTTCGGGCAACGCGGCCCCGCCCGCTCCGGAGTCGATCCGCTCACGGCTACCCGGACACCGGCACGGGAGGAGCCCGCGACGGACGCGCCGTCAGCGGCTCCGCCCGTCCCGGCCTTCGCGGCCCAGCATCAGACGGCCCCACACCATCAACCAGCAGGGCAATACCAGCCAGCACAGCACCAGGCAACGCCCCAGCAGCCCCCGTCCCGGGAGAACTGGACATCTCCCGGGGACGCCGGCTGGCAGGCGGCCGAGTTGTTGCGTCAGCCGAGCACAGGCGGCGTGACGCGGTCGGGCCTACCGGTGCGAGTTCCCATGACCCATCTCGTGCCCGGCAGCGCCGAACCCGCGCCCCGCCGGCGTCCCACCGACACCTCGGCCAGATCTCCTGAGGCTGTAGGAGGCCGGCTTGCCAGCTTCTACCAGGGCGTACGGCAGGGACGTGATGTCGGAGTCGACACCGCGAGGAATCCTCGACGTGACGCGCAGGAGGAACGGTGACACCCGTGAGTTCTGAAGCCCAGAACCTCAATTGGTTGATCAACAATTTTGTCGATCGCGTCCCGGGTGTCGCCCACACCGTTGTGGTGTCCGCAGACGGCCTGCTACTCGCCGTCTCCGACGGTTTCCCCCGGGATCGCGCCGACCAGCTCGCCGCGGTGGCCTCGGGACTGGTGAGCCTGACCCAGGGCGCCGCCCGCGTCTTCGAGGCGGGCGGCGTCACCCAGACGGTCGTGGAGATGGAGCACGGCTTTCTCTTCATCATGGCAATCAGTGACGGCGCGAGCATGGCAGTGCTCGCGGCACCGTCCTGCGACATCGGTCTGGTCGGCTATGAGATGGCACTGCTGGTCAGCCGGGCGAAGGACGTCCTGACCCCGGCGTTGCGCGCCGAACTGCAGGGAACCCTTCCGCGGTGACCGGACGGCAACACAGGGAGTCAGGGTGAGTATCGATCCCGAGGGCACGCCCGGGCCGGTCGTCCGTCCGTATGCGATGACCGGTGGGCGCACTCGGTCGCGCTATGAACTCGCCATCGAGGCACTCGTCTTCACGACGCCTCTCGGCGAGGAACGAGCGATCGGCCTCAACCTGGAGCAACAGACCATCGCCGCCATGTGCCGGCAGGTGCGATCCATCGCGGAGATCGCAGCCGGCCTCCGGGTGCCCCTCGGGGTGGCCCGCGTGCTGGTAGGCGATATGGCGGACGAAGGCTTCGTCCGCGTCCACCAGCAGCCTGACCGCGACGAGGCACCGGATCTCGCGTTGCTCGAAAGGGTTCTCAGTGGCCTTCGAAAGCTCTGACAACAGGCGGGTCAACTCCGCCGTCGCCACGACCTCGGTGAAGATCGTGGTAGCGGGCGGATTCGGCGCCGGGAAAACCACATTCGTGGGTTCGGTGTCCGAGATCGTCCCGCTGCGCACCGAGGCCGTCATGACCGAGGCGGGAGCCCACATCGACGACCTCACCCACCTGATGGACAAGACCACCACCACGGTCGCCATGGACTTCGGCCGAGTCTCGCTGGACGAAGATCTGATCCTGTATCTGTTCGGCACCCCCGGGCAGTACCGCTTCTGGTTCATGTGGGACGATATCGTGCGGGGAGCCATCGGTGCGATCGTGCTCGCCGACACCCGCCGACTGGCCGATTGCTTCGCCGCGGTCGACTACTTCGAGCAGCGGCAGTTGCCCTTCGTGATTGGCGTCAACTGCTTCGACGGGATCCTGCGRCACTCGATCGAGGACGTCCGGGAAGCACTGCAGGTCAGCCCGGCCGTTCCCGTCATCACCTGCGACGCCCGCAACCGCGACTCCACCAAGAGCAGCCAGGGCGGCGTGGCCGCCACCCTTTCGTATGAGAATT
>NZ_MRUJ01000137.1:0-3420 GCF_002099325.1 Frankia sp. KB5
ACGCCCGGCGTTCGACCTGCACTATCCCCAGGCAGCCGGCCGCATCGACTATCATGCGACCCCCGAGATCACGCTGACCCCCGAGACCACGCTGACACCCGAGACCACGCCGAGGCCCGAGACCGCGGACCCGGCCGAATCCACAGCGGCCGAACCCACAGCGGCCGAACCCGACCGCCCGGCGCCGGAATCCGGCTTCAGGACGCCGGAATAACCGGCACGAGCAGCCGCAGGGCACCGGGGCGCACGACGATCTCCGCCGGCAACGACGCCAGCGGATCGCCGTCGGCGTAGACGGCGAAGGGCCGGTCGGCCTCGATGCGCACCCGCCGGGCCCGCAGCACCCGCACGTGCCGGGTGTCGACGTGACGCCCGGAGAACACCCGCGGGAACAGCGCCAGGAACGTCAGGCGGGAGGTGCGCGAGATCAGCAGGACGTCCAGCAGCCCGTCGGCGATGTCCGCCCCGGGGGCGAACCGCATCCCGCCGCCGTAGTACGCCGAGTTCGCCGCCGCAACCGTCCACCCGACCAGGTCCCGAGGCGCGAGGTCGTCCACCGTCACCGTGAAGCGCGCCGGGCGCCAGGCGGCCAGCGCCCGCAGCGCCGCGTAGGTGTAGACCTGCTGGCCGCGCAGGAACCGGGTCCGGTTAGCGATCACCTGGACGTCGGAGTCGTAGCCGACGCTCGCGATCCCCAGAAACGGCCGGCCGCCGACCTCGGGCAGGTCGACCCGGCGTTCCCGGGCGTGCGCAAGCCCGGCCGCGACGCGGCACGGGTCGCGGGGCAAGCCGAGACCACGCACGAAGTCGTTACCGCGCCCGCCGGGGAGCACCGCGAGCACGCCGCCGCAGCGGGCCACCCCCCCTGCCACCGCGCCGGCTAGGCCGTCGCCCCCGAGCGCGACCACGACCCGGCCCTGGGCGGTGGCCGCCGCCGCGAGATCGTCCGCGTGGGCGAGGTCGCGGGTCGGGGTGACCCGGACGTCCCGCGCCCAGCGCGCGAGCTCGGCGCGGACGCCGTCGAGCATCCGCATCGCCCGCCCGTGACCCGCGCTCGGGTTGACGATCACGGCCAGCCGGTTGCGGTCGACCTCGGCGGGTTCGACCCGCAGCGGCTGCGGCGCCACCGTACCGAGGCTTCCCCGGGAGGGTGTGCGGGGGGCAGCGGCGTCCGTCATGGTGAGCGAGCTTACGGGCGGGTGCGGCAGGTCCCCCAACGGCCGGGGATGCGGGGCCGGGGATGCGGGGCCAGGGATGCGGGGCCGGGGATGCGGGGCCGGGGATGCGGGGCCAGGGATGCGGGGCCGGGGATGCGGGGCCGGGGATGCGGGGCCAGGGATGCGGGGCCGGGGATGCGGGGCCGGGGATGCGGGGCCATGGCGGCTCACCGCCCGGGCAGCGGCCCCGCGGACAGGTGCTGGCTCGATGCACCGAAGAACGACCGCTCGCCGAGCTGCGGATCGTCGCGCAGGTCCCGCAGCACGAGGTGTTCCAGCAGGAGCAGGGCCGCGTCGGCCGGCCAGAGCACCAGCCACAGCCACACCCCCCGGGCCTCCCCGACGAACGCCGCCCGATCGGGGGGTACGACCAGCGGCCACAGCGCCGTGGGATGCCCGGCGGCCTCTACCTTCGCCTCCGGTACGCCGGGCAGCGGTTCGGGATCGGGACCGCTGATGCCCGCGAGCCGGGCGCCGAGTCCCACCCGAGGCGCCTCGGCGACGAGCACCATCTCGGCCGGCCCGCCCAACGGAGAGGGCCCGGCGGCGGCGACTGCCGTGGCACGCGGCCCGGTACGCTCGTCACCGGCCCAGCCGACGCCGCTGACGTACCAGTGGACCGGCATCGGCTGCGGCAACCAGATCGGGACCGTCGAGGTCTTCGACAGCGCGTGGAGCGCCTGTTCCCGCGACGACACGGCGGTGCGGTAGGGACTCACCTCCCCGTGATCGTCGCACCGCCACTGGCTGCTCCACAGATCGGGTGGACGCAGCGGTCCGAGACAGCGCGGGCAGGCCGCAGCAATGGTCACCGGGCGCCTCCTGGCGTAGGTGGAGATGTCGCCGAACATCGGCACTCCGGCACCGGTATGCCCTCGGCTTTCCACCCRCAATCGCCCCACCAGGTTCCCACCCGCAATCGTCCGACCTGGGCAGATATGCCGAACAGCCGGGTGCGCCACCCCTCCGTCACCCCTCCGGGCGGGCCGTCACCCCTCCGGGCGGGCCGGGGAGGGAGGCTGACGGCGCGCCGCGAGCTCCGCGAACGCCTCGTCGAGGAGATCGAGGCCAGCCAGCAGCAACGGCTCCTCGATCACCAGCGGTGGCAGCAGCCGGAGCACGTTGCCCCAGGTGCCCGCGGTGAGCACGATCAGGCCGCGACGATGGCAGGCGGCGGCCGCGGCGGCGGTGAGGACCTTGTCCGGGCTGTCGTCGCCGGCGCCCCGGACCAGCTCCAGGGCGACCATCGCGCCCCGCCCCCGGACATCCCCGACGAAGTCGTACCGCTCGCGCAACGCGTGCAGGCGGGGCAGGGCGATCTCGCCGATCCGGCGGGCCCGGCCGGCCAGGTCCTCGGACTCGATGAGGTCGATCGCGGCGAGAGCCGCGGCGCAGGCCGCCGGGTTCCCCCCGTAGGTGCCGCCGAGCCCGCCGACCTGGGGGGCGTCCATGATCTCCGCACGGCCGGTGACGGCCGCGAGCGGCAGGCCGCCGGCGATGCCCTTGGCGGTGGTGATGAGATCCGGGACGACGCCTTCGTGCTCGCAGGCGAACATCGTCCCGGTCCGGGCGAACCCGGTCTGCACCTCGTCCGCGACGAACACGATCCCCGCGACCGTACAGAACTCGGCGAGGCGGGGCAGGAACCCGGTCCCGGGGACGATGAAACCGCCCTCCCCCTGGATCGGCTCGATGACCATCGCGGCGACGGACGCGGYCCCGATCTCGTCCCGCACGAGCTCGATCACCCGCTCGGCGGCCTCCTCCCCACAGCGGTCGGGACCGGTCGGCCAGCGGTAGGGATACGCCAGCGGCATCCGGTAGACCTCGGGCGCGAACGGCCCGAACCCACTCTTGTAGGGCATCGACTTCGCGGTCATCGCCATCGTCAGGTTCGTCCGGCCATGGTAAGCGTGCTCGAAGACGACGACCGCGCCCCGGCCGGTCGCACTGCGCGCGATCTTGACGGCGTTCTCGACGGCCTCCGCTCCGGAGTTGAACAATGCCGAGCGTTTCTCATGGGTACCCGGCGTCAGCCGGTTCAGCGCCTCACAGACGGCGATATAGCCCTCGTACGGCGTCACCATGAAGCAGGTGTGGGTGAACCGGCCGATCTGCTCGCGCACGGCCTCGACGACCCCGTCCGCAGCGTTGCCGACGCTGACCACCGCGATCCCCGAACCGAAGTCGATGAGCGAGTTGC
>NZ_MRUJ01000138.1:0-9028 GCF_002099325.1 Frankia sp. KB5
CACGGCGGTGCGGTAGGGACTCACCTCCCCGTGATCGTCGCACCGCCACTGGCTGCTCCACAGATCGGGTGGACGCAGCGGTCCGAGACAGCGCGGGCAGGCCGCAGCAATGGTCACCGGGCGCCTCCTGGCGTAGGTGGAGATGTCGCCGAACATCGGCACTCCGGCACCGGTATGCCCTCGGCTTTCCACCCGCAATCGCCCCACCAGGTTCCCACCCGCAATCGTCCGACCTGGGCAGATATGCCGAACAGCCGGGTGCGCCACCCCTCCGTCACCCCTCCGGGCGGGCCGTCACCCCTCCGGGCGGGCCGGGGAGGGAGGCTGACGGCGCGCCGCGAGCTCCGCGAACGCCTCGTCGAGGAGATCGAGGCCAGCCAGCAGCAACGGCTCCTCGATCACCAGCGGTGGCAGCAGCCGGAGCACGTTGCCCCAGGTGCCCGCGGTGAGCACGATCAGGCCGCGACGATGGCAGGCGGCGGCCGCGGCGGCGGTGAGGACCTTGTCCGGGCTGTCGTCGCCGGCGCCCCGGACCAGCTCCAGGGCGACCATCGCGCCCCGCCCCCGGACATCCCCGACGAAGTCGTACCGCTCGCGCAACGCGTGCAGGCGGGGCAGGGCGATCTCGCCGATCCGGCGGGCCCGGCCGGCCAGGTCCTCGGACTCGATGAGGTCGATCGCGGCGAGAGCCGCGGCGCAGGCCGCCGGGTTCCCCCCGTAGGTGCCGCCGAGCCCGCCGACCTGGGGGGCGTCCATGATCTCCGCACGGCCGGTGACGGCCGCGAGCGGCAGGCCGCCGGCGATGCCCTTGGCGGTGGTGATGAGATCCGGGACGACGCCTTCGTGCTCGCAGGCGAACATCGTCCCGGTCCGGGCGAACCCGGTCTGCACCTCGTCCGCGACGAACACGATCCCCGCGACCGTACAGAACTCGGCGAGGCGGGGCAGGAACCCGGTCCCGGGGACGATGAAACCGCCCTCCCCCTGGATCGGCTCGATGACCATCGCGGCGACGGACGCGGCCCCGATCTCGTCCCGCACGAGCTCGATCACCCGCTCGGCGGCCTCCTCCCCACAGCGGTCGGGACCGGTCGGCCAGCGGTAGGGATACGCCAGCGGCATCCGGTAGACCTCGGGCGCGAACGGCCCGAACCCACTCTTGTAGGGCATCGACTTCGCGGTCATCGCCATCGTCAGGTTCGTCCGGCCATGGTAAGCGTGCTCGAAGACGACGACCGCGCCCCGGCCGGTCGCACTGCGCGCGATCTTGACGGCGTTCTCGACGGCCTCCGCTCCGGAGTTGAACAATGCCGAGCGTTTCTCATGGGTACCCGGCGTCAGCCGGTTCAGCGCCTCACAGACGGCGATATAGCCCTCGTACGGCGTCACCATGAAGCAGGTGTGGGTGAACCGGCCGATCTGCTCGCGCACGGCCTCGACGACCCCGTCCGCAGCGTTGCCGACGCTGACCACCGCGATCCCCGAACCGAAGTCGATGAGCGAGTTGCCGTCCACGTCGACCACGACCCCGCCGCCCGCCGCGTGCGCGTAGACCGGGAGGGTCTCACCGACCCCCCGGGCCACGGCGCCGACGCGGCGCGCGGCGAGTGCCCGGGACCGCGGGCCGGGGATCTCGGTGTGCAGACGCGGCTCCTGGGGCAGCCGCGGGCCGCCGGTGGCGGGCAGGCCGATTCCGGTCGCCGCCGGGTTAGGAATGGTCATCGTCGGCTCCTACCTGATCGTATGCGCGCACGTACCTGTCCACGGCCCGGGCCACGCCGCCGCGCCGCGGCCCTGGTCCGGTCTGGGCCGGGCCGGGCCGGCCATCGTCCCCCGCCGCCGGGATCCGGCCGGTGCTCCTCGGGCGGGACCGGGCGCGCCGCAGGCGCCCCGCCCGCGCGGGCGCCTAGAATGAGCTCGATGGTGATGACGACGGCAGGCGGCTCGACGCCAGGCGGCCCGGTGGCCGCCCGCGCCGACCGGTCATCCGCGCGATGAGCGAGCCGACGCCGTTCTGGCTGGCAGGCAAGCCGGCCACCGGGTCGGCGACGACCACCGTTCGGCACCCATTCGACGGCGCGGAGGTCGCCGTCGTCGCGCAGCCGGACCCCGACCAGGTTGAGACGGCCGTGGCCGCCGCGGCGGCGGTCGCCCCGGCGTTCGCGGCGCTGCCGGCCCACGTCCGCGCCGGCGCGCTCGCCGGCGTGTCGAAGGAGATCGCCCGTCGAGGCGACGAACTGGCCCGTCTCATCACCGCGGAGAGCGGTAAGCCGCTGACCTGGTCGCGTGCCGAGGTGGCCCGGGCAAGCTCCACCTTCCGCTGGGGGGCGGAGGAGGCCCGGCGTTTCGCCGGGGAGCTGACCAGGCTGGACACCGATCCCCCCGGGGAGGGACGGCTCGCGCTCACCCGGCGTTTCCCCCGCGGGCCCGTGCTGGGCATCACCCCCTTCAACTTCCCGCTCAACCTGGTCGCCCACAAGGTGGCGCCGGCGCTGGCGGTCGGCGCGCCGATCATCGTGAAGCCGGCCCCGCGCACGCCGCTGTCGGCGCTGTTCCTCGGCGACCTGCTCGCCGACGCCGGCTTGCCCGAGGGGTCGTGGTCGGTCCTCCCGATCCCCAACGACCGCCTCGGCCCGCTCGTCGCGGACCCTCGGCTGCCCGTGGTGTCCTTCACCGGCTCCGGCCCGGTGGGCTGGTCCATCCGCGACACGGTCCCCCGCAAGCATGTGGTCCTCGAACTCGGCGGGAACGCGGCGGTGCTGGTCGCCGCCGACTACGCGACCCCCGCCGATCTGGCCCGGGCCGCCGGCCGCATCGCCCTGTTCGCCAACTACCAGGCCGGCCAGTCGTGCATCGCCGTGCAGCGGGTCTACGCCGACCGCACGATCGTCGACGAACTGCTCGCCGAGATCGTCGCCGCCGTGCGGGCGCTGCACGACGGGGATCCGGCCGACCCGGCCACCGACGTGGGGCCGCTGATCGACGTCGCGGCGGCGGAACGGGTCGAGGCGTGGATCACCGAGGCCGTCGAGGCGGGGGCGACACTCGTCTGCGGCGGGACGCGCCACGGCACGAGTCTCAGCCCGGCCGTGCTGACCGGCGTTCCGCCCGCCGCCAAGGTGGTGAGCGAGGAGGTCTTCGGCCCGGTGATCGTCGTGGCGGCGGTCGACGGCGTTGACGAGGGCTTCGCCCGGATCAACGACAGCGCCTACGGCCTGCAGGCCGGGGTGTTCACCCATGACCTGGCCACCGCCTTCCGCGCCCACCGGGAGCTCCAGGTCGGGGGGGTCGTCATCGGCGACGTCCCGTCGTACCGGGCCGACCAGATGCCCTACGGCGGGACGAAGGGTTCCGGCATCGGGCGGGAGGGGGTCCGCTCGGCCATGACCGACCTCACCGAGGACCGGGTGCTGGTCCTGACCGGTCTGGACCTGTAGGCCTCCCTGCCGCCCGCCGTCGCCCACCACCACGGCCCGCACCGCCGTCTCGCCACGGCCTGCCGCCACCGCCTGCCGCCCACATCATCGCCGCGCGGCGAAAAGCTGCCACTATGAAGCATTATGGAGCGGGTGGCCATCGACCTGCACACCCATTCGACCGCCTCGGACGGCCTGGAGTCACCGGAGAACCTCGTCCGGCTCGCAGCCGGGCAGGGCCTGTCGATCCTCGCGCTCACCGACCATGACACCATCGCGGGCATCGGCCGCGCGGCCGCGGCCCTGCCTGCCGGGCTGACCCTGGTGCCGGGCGCCGAGATCTCCTGCCAGGTCGAGGTGGCAGGTGCGTGGGTATCCCTGCACGTGCTGGCCTACCTGTTCGACCCGGCCGAGCCGGCGTTCGCGGCGGCCCGGGCCCGGGTGCGGGAACATCGCGCCACCCGGGCCCGTCGGATGGTCGACCGACTCGCCGCGGACGGGCATCCGGTGCGCTGGGAACGGGTCCTGGAGCTGGCGGCCGRCACGGTGGGCCGCCCCCACATCGCCGCGGTCATGGTCGAGGCCGGGCTGATCCCCGAGGTGGCGGCCGCGTTCAGCAACCGGTGGATCGGCGCGGGCGGACCGTACTGGGTGGGCAAGGAGCAGCCGGACGTCTGGGAGGCGCTTCGCCTCATCCACGGCGCCGGCGGGGTGAGCGTGTTCGCGCACCCGTTCGCGAGCAGGCGCGGCGTCACGGTCGGTCCCGAGGTGATCGAGGCGATGGCGAAGGCGGGCCTGACCGGCCTCGAGGTCGATCATCCCGATCACCTACCCGTCGCGCGGCGCCGGCTACGTGGCCTCGCTGCCGAGCTCTCGCTGGTGGCGACCGGTTCCAGTGACTTCCACGGCGCCAGCAAGCCCCAGGGGCTCGGGGCCGAGACCACCTCCCGGGAGGCGTACGAGGCGTTGATCTCCACCGCGCGGGGGGCGGTCCCGATCACCGCGTCCGGATGACCGGCCGCGCGGTGCCGGGCACGCGCTGCCGGGCACGCTGCCGGCAGGCCATGGCCGCTCAGGCGTTCGCGTCGTACCCCCGGCCGTTGCCGCCCGGCCTCGGCGGGCTCAGCCGGCCCAGCAGCTCGGCGAGCAGGTCCTGCTCGGTTCGGCTGAAGTGGGAGAGCACGTGCCGGGCGACCCCCTTGAGGTGGGTGCCCGAGGCCGCCCGCAAGCGGTCGAACCCCTGCGGGGTGAGGGTGGCGAGCGTGCCGCGGGCATCCGACGGGCAGGACCGCCGGGCGACCAGTCCCTCCCGTTCCAGCCGGTCGACCAACCGGGTGAGACCGCTGCGGGAGAGCAGCACCGCCTGGGCGAGTTCGCTCATCCGTAACTCGCCGTTCGGGGCCTCGGYGAGCTGGACCAGCACGTCGTACGAGGCCAGGGGAAGCCGGTGAGCCGCCTCGAGCTCGGCCTCGAGGACCCGGGTCACGTGGGCATGGGCGTGCAGCAGCTCACGCCAGGCCCGCATCCCATGTTCGTCGACCCAGTCCTCGCCGGTCTCGGAGCTGGCGCCGAACATCTCTTCGACTGCCATCGCGTCCTCCCGCCCCCGCACGATCAGCCTACGTCGCGGCCCGCCCGCAAAACCGTCCCAAGCAGCCGCCTCCGTCACCGGGACACATACCAGGCACATACCGGGACACAATCACCCCTGGTCATGACGATGGGCACGCTCCGCACCCGTCGTGAAGCCGACAGGGCGGCTCACGATCCCCGGTCCGCCGTGTTCGGCGGACCGGGGATCGTGAGCCGGCGCCGTCACGTCCCCCGCGGGCTATCGTGGACCCACAGGCGGCCCGGCGGGCCGCACCTGATACCAACCTGTGACTGAGGTTTCCCTTGTCCCTATCCCGGCCTTCCCCCGACGCGATCCAGTCGGCTCTGGCGACGGTGCACGATCCCGAGATCGGTCGTCCCATCACCGAGCTGGACATGGTCTCGTCGGTTCGCGTGCTCGACGACGGCTCGGTCGACGTCGGGGTCCTGCTCACCGTGTCCGGCTGCCCCATGCGCGACGAGATCATCAATCGGGTCAGTCGAGCCGTCAGCGCGGTCGAGGGCGTCCGCGAGGTCCGCGTCGATCTGCAGGTCATGTCGGACGAGCAACGCGGTGCCCTGCACGCGAAATTGCGGGGGGGCAACGCCCCCAAGGCGATTCCCTTCGCCCAACCAGGCTCGACCACCAGGGTCTACGGCGTCGCCAGCGGCAAGGGCGGCGTCGGCAAGTCCTCGATCACCGTGAACCTGGCCGCCGCGATGGCCCGTTCGGGCCTGTCGGTCGGTGTGCTCGATGCCGACATCTATGGGCACTCCGTGCCCCGCATGCTGGGCATCGACCGCCCGCCCACCCAGGTCGAAAAGATGATCATGCCGCCCCAGGCACACGGGGTGCGAGTCATCTCCACCGGGATGTTCACGCGCGGCAACCAGCCAGTGACCTGGCGCGGACCGATGCTGCACCGTGCCCTGGAGCAGTTCCTGTCAGACGTCTTCTGGGGTGACCTGGACGTCCTTCTCCTGGACCTACCGCCCGGCACCGGTGACATCGCCATCTCCCTGGCCCAGCTGGTGCCGTCCTCCGAACTGCTGCTGGTCACGACCCCGCAGCTGGCGGCCACCGAGGTCGCCGAGCGGGCCGGGACCATCGCCGTGCAGACCCGGCAGAACGTGGTCGGGGTCGTCGAGAACATGGCGTGGCTGCCCTGCCCGCACTGCGGCGAGCGGGTCGACGTGTTCGGCTCTGGCGGCGGGGCTGCGGTGGCCGAGCGGCTGACCAGGGTGCTCGGTCATGACGTACCGCTGCTGGCCCAGATCCCGGTGGACGTCCGGCTCCGGGAAGGCGCCGACAACGGCATGCCGCTGGTCATCGGCGAGCCGGACAGCGAGGCGGGCAAGGCCCTGCACGCGGTGGCGGGCCGGCTCACCTACCGCTCCCGTGGGCTCGCCGGACGCAGCCTCAACCTCACGCCGGTGGGGCGCTGAACACCTACGACCGGCCGTCCGTCCGGGTTCGCGCAGCCTGATCGACGCGAGCCCGGCCCCGGCTGGCCCCGCCCCGGGGCGGGTGCATCGARCCGGCGGCGGCGCCGAACCTCAGGCGACGCCGAACCTCAGGTGGCGTCCGAGTCGAAGGGCACCTCTGTCGCCGGGCCGTCGCTCCGTGCCGGCTGCGCCGGCACGGCCCGGGCGGCGGACGCCTTGCTCGGCGAGACCTTCGACAGCATGGGGGACACCGGACCGGGCGGCGCCGCCGGAACCGCGGCCTCGGCGCCGGGACGAGCCGGATCCTTGGCCGCGGGATCTCTCGGCAGCGAGGACTTGGTCAGTGACGGCGCCGCGGGCGGATCGTCACCGAGGAGCAGCGAGTCGAGCGAGGTCCGCTTGGTGAGGTATGGCGGCAGAACCGGATCGTCCTCGAACAGGTGCTTGCGGACGAAGGTCTTGGGATGCAGGTCCCGGATATCCAGATCGGCGAATTCCGGGCCCAGCTCGGACCTGAGATCGTTACGCATGCCGTTGGCCAGCTGACGCAGCTGACGCAGCACGCGTCCCGCGTCCCTGGCGGCCTTGGGCAACCTGTCCGGGCCGAAGACGAACAGCCCGATCAGAAGCAAGACGACGACTTCACCCCACCCGACACCGTTGAACACGCGCTGAGCGTACCTCTCCCGGTGTTGCGGGCAAGGAGCTCATGGGCAACGAAAAGATGTCTGCGGCTCAGCGCTGTTGTTCCTGCAGCGTCAGCTGGGTGGTCGCGGTGGCACCGGCGCGTTCGTAGGCGACCGACACCCGGTCACCTACCCGGTGGAGCCGGGCTGCGACGATGAGGTCGTTCATCCCGCTGATAACCCTGGTTTCCACCCGCGTGATGATGTCGCCGACGCGCAGCCCGGCGCGCTCGGCGGGGCCACCGGGCGCCAGGTTGACGACGCGGGCACCCGACGTGGTCCCCATGGCCTTCGCCTGGCCGGCGGTGACGGTCGCGGCTGACACGCCGAGGTACGGGTGGGTCGCCCGACCGGTCGAAATGATCTCCTGAGCGACCGAGCGGGCGAAGTCGATCGGGATGGCGAACCCCACGCCGATGCTGCCGCTCTGGCTCTGGGACTCATGGCCGGGCACCGCGGCGATCGCGGTATTGATCCCCACCATCTGGCCGAGGCCGTCGAGCAGCGGACCACCGGAGTTGCCCGGATTGATCGCCGCGTCGATCTGGATCGCCCCGATGAGCACCGTGGGGTCGGTGCCGCTCTCGGCCGGGACCATGGGATTGCGGTCGAGCGCGCTGACGACGCCGGTCGTCACGGTGCCGGCGAGGCCGAACGGCGCCCCGATGGCAACCACCGGCGCTCCCACGACCAGCGAGCCGGACTGGCCGAGCGTCACCGCCGGCAGGGGCTGCGGGGCCGGGATCCGCAGGACGGCAATGTCAGTCTTGGGATCCCGCCCGACCAGGTCGGCCCGGACCTGGCCGAACTCCTGGTAGCGGCGCACGGAGATCGGAGTTCTGGCGGCGACCGCGGACGCCACGACGTGGTTGTTCGTCAGGATGTACCCCTCCGGGCTAATGATCACCCCGGAGCCGGTACCCGCGGCATCGCCGTCCCCCCCGCCACCGGCGTCGATCGTCACCACACTGGGCAGAGCCGTCGCGGCGATCGACGCGACCGACCTGCGGTCGGAGCTGGGCGCGGCGGTACCGACCGGCAGGGCCGCCGACGCCTGTTGGTCGCTGCCGCGCTCGGTCATCGAGACGAGCAGCGCACCGATCCCCCCACCCAGCAGACCCGCGACCAGGATGCTCGCGAGGAGGACCCGGTGACCGAGAACGACCGGGCGACCAGGAGCGACCAGGCGCCCCCGCGGCGCCGAACGACCAGTCAGGACATCGGCGAACGGCACGGCGAACGGCGCGGCGTTCGAGCCGCCGCTGTCGGAGCCGCCGCCGTCGGAGTCCGCGGGCAGCGGATACGGCGTCGAGGTCGGCGACCACGCCCGCGGGGAGCCCGTCTCGGCGGGCGGTGGGGCCGGCGGCTGCGTGCCGAAGCCACGCACCGCGGTCACCGTCGGCAAGCCTCCCGACGGCTCCCGCGGGTTCCCGTCCGCCGCAGCGTGCCCGCGGTCGGTCGCGGCGGCGCCCGGGTCGCAGCCCGCCCGGGCGCCCGGCGCCCCCGGACCCGAAACGCCCGTCCTCGAAACACCCGCCCCCGGAGCACCCACGCCCGGAGCACCCACGCCCGGAGCGGCCCCCTCGACCCGCCCGGAATGCCGGGGGTGGCGATGCCCTCCGGGAGCGGAGCCGGGCCTGTCCTCACCGGGTGGGAGGGTCGGCGGACGCCGGCCGGGCTGACGTACCGGAATCCGCGCCGCCCCGGATTCCGGCGTCGCACCCTCACGGGCCGTGGGCCGCGGCTGCGGCCCCGCACCCGATGGCCCCGCACCCGATGGCCCCGCACCCGATGGCCCCGCACCCGATGGAGTCCCCGGGGCCGGCTCAGGAGCGCGTGCCGCCGGGCTACCCGTGCCCGGCGTCCCGGCGGCCGTGGGTCGCCGCT
>NZ_MRUJ01000139.1:0-4352 GCF_002099325.1 Frankia sp. KB5
CGAGCCGGCGGTGGCGCCGAACCTCAGGCGACGCCGAACCTCAGGTGGCGTCCGAGTCGAAGGGCACCTCTGTCGCCGGGCCGTCGCTCCGTGCCGGCTGCGCCGGCACGGCCCGGGCGGCGGACGCCTTGCTCGGCGAGACCTTCGACAGCATGGGGGACACCGGACCGGGCGGCGCCGCCGGAACCGCGGCCTCGGCGCCGGGACGAGCCGGATCCTTGGCCGCGGGATCTCTCGGCAGCGAGGACTTGGTCAGTGACGGCGCCGCGGGCGGATCGTCACCGAGGAGCAGCGAGTCGAGCGAGGTCCGCTTGGTGAGGTATGGCGGCAGAACCGGATCGTCCTCGAACAGGTGCTTGCGGACGAAGGTCTTGGGATGCAGGTCCCGGATATCCAGATCGGCGAATTCCGGGCCCAGCTCGGACCTGAGATCGTTACGCATGCCGTTGGCCAGCTGACGCAGCTGACGCAGCACGCGTCCCGCGTCCCTGGCGGCCTTGGGCAACCTGTCCGGGCCGAAGACGAACAGCCCGATCAGAAGCAAGACGACGACTTCACCCCACCCGACACCGTTGAACACGCGCTGAGCGTACCTCTCCCGGTGTTGCGGGCAAGGAGCTCATGGGCAACGAAAAGATGTCTGCGGCTCAGCGCTGTTGTTCCTGCAGCGTCAGCTGGGTGGTCGCGGTGGCACCGGCGCGTTCGTAGGCGACCGACACCCGGTCACCTACCCGGTGGAGCCGGGCTGCGACGATGAGGTCGTTCATCCCGCTGATAACCCTGGTTTCCACCCGCGTGATGATGTCGCCGACGCGCAGCCCGGCGCGCTCGGCGGGGCCACCGGGCGCCAGGTTGACGACGCGGGCACCCGACGTGGTCCCCATGGCCTTCGCCTGGCCGGCGGTGACGGTCGCGGCTGACACGCCGAGGTACGGGTGGGTCGCCCGACCGGTCGAAATGATCTCCTGAGCGACCGAGCGGGCGAAGTCGATCGGGATGGCGAACCCCACGCCGATGCTGCCGCTCTGGCTCTGGGACTCATGGCCGGGCACCGCGGCGATCGCGGTATTGATCCCCACCATCTGGCCGAGGCCGTCGAGCAGCGGACCACCGGAGTTGCCCGGATTGATCGCCGCGTCGATCTGGATCGCCCCGATGAGCACCGTGGGGTCGGTGCCGCTCTCGGCCGGGACCATGGGATTGCGGTCGAGCGCGCTGACGACGCCGGTCGTCACGGTGCCGGCGAGGCCGAACGGCGCCCCGATGGCAACCACCGGCGCTCCCACGACCAGCGAGCCGGACTGGCCGAGCGTCACCGCCGGCAGGGGCTGCGGGGCCGGGATCCGCAGGACGGCAATGTCAGTCTTGGGATCCCGCCCGACCAGGTCGGCCCGGACCTGGCCGAACTCCTGGTAGCGGCGCACGGAGATCGGAGTTCTGGCGGCGACCGCGGACGCCACGACGTGGTTGTTCGTCAGGATGTACCCCTCCGGGCTAATGATCACCCCGGAGCCGGTACCCGCGGCATCGCCGTCCCCCCCGCCACCGGCGTCGATCGTCACCACACTGGGCAGAGCCGTCGCGGCGATCGACGCGACCGACCTGCGGTCGGAGCTGGGCGCGGCGGTACCGACCGGCAGGGCCGCCGACGCCTGTTGGTCGCTGCCGCGCTCGGTCATCGAGACGAGCAGCGCACCGATCCCCCCACCCAGCAGACCCGCGACCAGGATGCTCGCGAGGAGGACCCGGTGACCGAGAACGACCGGGCGACCAGGAGCGACCAGGCGCCCCCGCGGCGCCGAACGACCAGTCAGGACATCGGCGAACGGCACGGCGAACGGCGCGGCGTTCGAGCCGCCGCTGTCGGAGCCGCCGCCGTCGGAGTCCGCGGGCAGCGGATACGGCGTCGAGGTCGGCGACCACGCCCGCGGGGAGCCCGTCTCGGCGGGCGGTGGGGCCGGCGGCTGCGTGCCGAAGCCACGCACCGCGGTCACCGTCGGCAAGCCTCCCGACGGCTCCCGCGGGTTCCCGTCCGCCGCAGCGTGCCCGCGGTCGGTCGCGGCGGCGCCCGGGTCGCAGCCCGCCCGGGCGCCCGGCGCCCCCGGACCCGAAACGCCCGTCCTCGAAACACCCGCCCCCGGAGCACCCACGCCCGGAGCACCCACGCCCGGAGCGGCCCCCTCGACCCGCCCGGAATGCCGGGGGTGGCGATGCCCTCCGGGAGCGGAGCCGGGCCTGTCCTCACCGGGTGGGAGGGTCGGCGGACGCCGGCCGGGCTGACGTACCGGAATCCGCGCCGCCCCGGATTCCGGCGTCGCACCCTCACGGGCCGTGGGCCGCGGCTGCGGCCCCGCACCCGATGGCCCCGCACCCGATGGCCCCGCACCCGATGGCCCCGCACCCGATGGAGTCCCCGGGGCCGGCTCAGGAGCGCGTGCCGCCGGGCTACCCGTGCCCGGCGTCCCGGCGGCCGTGGGTCGCCGCTCGGGCCGGGTCTCCTCCGCCGGCCCGGTCATCGCGGTGGTGGATGCCGTACGAGGCGATTGCGGACGGCGTGTCCCGGCCGCCGGTTCCGACCCGGACGGCTGCACGGGTCCCGACGGCTGCACGGGTCCCGACGGCTGCACGGGGACCACCACCCCGGGCTGTACCCGCGGCCCGGCACCGCCGGCCGTGGTGGGCCGGGGCGCGGCGGGAAGGCGGAGCCGACTGACGGGTATCGTCCCGCCGGTCGAGGGGACGGTCGTCTCGTCGCGCGCCGCCGCGACCCGGCCACCGGCCTGATCGGTCCGCGGCTTGCCGTCGGTGGCGGAAGGCGCCGCGCCGGCGGCTCGCGGGACACCAGGGCGGGAAGGATCGGCGCGGTGGCCCGGGCCGGCGGGAACCGACCGCATCGTGGATGACCGCTCGAGACGTCGGGGCCGTACGGGCGGGTCGACCGGTTCCACGCTCGCGACAGGCACCTCGTTGTCGCTGACGTCCACACGTCCTCCCCGACTCGCTCGTCGCACGGCACGGCGGAACGCCGGCAACCGGTTCCGTCCTGGAAAGCACGCGCGACGCGTCCGAGCGGGTAACACGGTAAAGCCTCACATCAGGCCAGACGAGACCTCTCCTCCAGAACACCCAGAAAATGTCTTTCAGGTACCGGAAAGATGCGTCCCGCCGGTTTCCGGCGGCGACCGGGGCGGACAGCCGGACAAAGGCGACCAGCCAGGGCTTGGCGCCGGGAGACGGAGCAGGCGACACCCTGAAACTCACGGCCCCGACCGCCTCCCGGTACCCGGGACGGCCTACCCCGTCCGAATACCCCCGTTCAAACACCCCCGACCGGGTCGATGGGGAACGTGTTCGCCCGGGTCGGCCCGAATTCGCCCGAGTCGGCCCGAACGGGCGGAYGATCAACGGCGCAAGGACACCCGGACCGGGGCGAACATCGGGGTGAGCCGRCTCGGGACGCCGTTCGCAACGCCCGGGGCGACGACCGAGGACACCGTCGGCACCGCGACGGGCCCCGGCGTCTGGGTACTCTCCTGGCCGTCGGCGATGGCGGCACCAGCGACGGCGAGCAGCATCAGCGCGGCGGATCCGAGGAGGGTTCGGCGCATGCTGGTCCGGGGGGTGGGACGACGGTGCGGGGCCGGTAGCCGTCGGCGCGGGGCGGGCGAAGCCGGCCGCCGCAGGTGCTGACGCGCGGGCCCCGGCGCGGGACGGCCCGCCTGACCCGGACCGCGCGCAGCCCCGCCGGTGGCTGCCGGCGCCGGTCGAGCGGCGGGCCTGGGCGAGGCGGGACGAGTGCCGGCGCCCGGGCGAGGATCGAAGGGGGGCTGTCGGAGCTCGACGGAACGCGGCAGCAGGGCCGGTACTGTCACCGTGAACGCCCCGGGAAGCCTGACCGGGTCGAGACGGGTAGGCCCCCGCCTGTCCGGCGCAGGACGGAACTGGAAGCGCTGGGATTGCGGGGACCGGGCGCCGGCACTCGTCCCGCCTCGCCCAGGCCCGCCGCTCGACCGGCGCCGGCAGCCACCGGCGGGGCTGCGCGCGGTCCGGGTCAGGCGGGACGAGTGCCGGCGCCCGGGCGAGGATCGAAGGGGGGCTGTCGGAGCTCGACGGAACGCGGCAGCAGGGCCGGTACTGTCACCGTGAACGCCCCGGGAAGCCTGACCGGGTCGAGACGGGTAGGCCCCCGCCTGTCCGGCGCAGGACGGAACTGGAAGCGCTGGGATTGCGGGGACCGCGGGGACCGCTGGGACCGCGGGGACCGCGGGGACGAACCCGGCGGGGGCGCGGGCAGCGCGGTCAGACCGCCCAGGCTCAGCAGCCGGACCGCGAGGCCGCCAGGCAGATCCGGG